>VBGV01000155.1 GCA_005880755.1 Chloroflexota bacterium | reverse complement strand
GACGTTCATCTTCATGGGGTGGCTGGCGCTCGGCGTGCTCACCTACATCGCATACATGCGGTACCGCCACGCGCCGATCTGGGAGCCCCTCGAGGTGCCGCCTGCGCGCGAGCGCGCGGTCGAGCACGTGCCGTTCGAAAGCCTGCCGAGAAGCGCGCGCTACCGGATGGGCCGGCGGGAGCGCGTGAGCGGCCACGTCGCGGCGGCCCGGCACGTGCACGAGCGTCACCGCCCCGCCTGGCAATTGGAGCTCGAGTTGTTTTTCGCACGTCACGGTGCGATCCGTGGCGTGTTGATCGTCCTGGTCTTTGCAGCGATCAGCGGACTCGCGATCTTCGTCGATCTTTCGCCCTACGACCCCTTCGGCCCTGGCCTGGGCTGGTCGCCAGGGCTCGTCGTGGTGGCGTTCCTGGCGGCCTACGTCCTCAACCGGAGCCACGCCGAGGAGTAGAAGCTCGGGATCGATTCCGCACCTTTGGATCCAACGGTCCCACTCCGAAGCGCGGATTCCGCACGGTTGGCGTCAGGCGGGCGTCTCGAGTTCCTTGGCACGGTTCACGTAGCCAGGATGCGAGGGGTGGGCAACGCGGTACCAGGCCAGGGTCTCAGCCAGCGCGTCTTCGAGCGCCGACGGCTCGAAGCCGAGCTCGCGCCGCGCCCGTCCGATGTCGTAGCCGGAGTGGCGCCGCGGGTCGGGCCCGTATGGGCTGGCTCCCTCCGGAAGCTCGGCGAAAGGGATTGGGTGGACCCGCGCCTCCACACCCAGGGCGCGTGCGATGCCTTCGATCAGATCGCGCAGGCTGACGTTTTCGAACGCCGCGTTGTATGCCTTGTGCGTCGTCTCCTTGCGCAGGTCGCACGCGAGCGCGCAGGCGAACCCGACGTCCTTCACCCACGCGAGGTTGGCGGGGCGCTGATACGTTTCTTCCGGGACGAGAAGCGGACCGCCGTCGGCTACGCGCTGGATGTACGCGGCGATGCGCAAGCTGGGATCACCCGGGCCGAACACCGCCGGCGGCCGCACCACGGTCCACGGCATGTCGCGGTTGCGGGCGAGCAGGGTCTCGCACCAGCGCTTGCCGTCGAGGTACTCGAGCATGGCGGGCGGTTCGCCGTGCAGCGGCACGAAGTCTTCTTCGCGCGCGGGCTGACCACGAAGGTCCGGATACACGCCTGTCGAGACGAATACATATCGCTCGCCTTTGAACTGCCGTCCCACCGCTTCGACGTCACGGGGCTGATAGCACGCGAGGTCGAGCAGCACGTCGGGTTCTGTCTGTGCCAACGCTCGTGCGAGTCGGCCTTCATCGGTACGGTCGAATGCGACGTAGCTCGTGAAGACTCCATACGGCCGCTCCTTCCGGCCCGCAGCGATGGTTTCGACGCCGCGGCGCATGAGCTCCTTGCAGGCGGCGACGCCGATGAACCCGGCGCCACCGAGTACGAGAGCGCGCGTCAAGAGTGGCGGGCCCGGGGACGGGCTCGGTGAGACGAGGCATCGGCGGCCGGAGCCAAGGAAGGGGTGGCGCGGCTAGGAGCGCATAGGACTATGCGCGACGACGACGCGCCGGGCCCCCTGACGCAGGCTTCAGCGCCACCCGGGGTCCCCGCGAAATCGCAGATTTCGTGGGGTGGGATGGCGCCCGGCCGCCTAGGCCGAAGGATCGCCGAGCCGCTTCCCGGGCTCGCCACTCTAGATGTCGCGGGTGACGAAGTCCACGTCGACGCCTTCGATCTCGCGCAGGCGCTCCGCCAGCTCGCCGGCCAGCACGACCGACCGGTGCCTGCCGCCGGTGCACCCGAACGCGACCACGACGTGCATGCGTCCTTTCTCCTGGTACAGCGGCAGCAGGTCGCGCACGATCCTCTGCACGTCTTCCAGCAGGTGACCCGCCGCGGGCTGCTTCATGACGAACTCGGCCACGGCCGGGTCGCGCCCGGACAGGTCGCGCAGCTCGGGGATCCAGTAGGGGTTGTCGAGAAAGCGAGCGTCGACCAGAAGAGCGGCCTCGGAGGGTGCGCCGTTTTTGTACGCGAATGCGAGGCAGGTGATCAGCGGCCGCTCCCTGCTGCGCAGATGCTGAGCAAGCTCGTCACGCTGAGCTGCCCCGATCCGATGATGCGCCCGTTCGTACGTTCCGCCCGTGTGCCCGTCGTCGTCGCCGTCGTGCACGAGTACGTACTTGATTGCGCGGCGGTCGGCCTCGCGCAGCAGCTCGGCGCCGCCGTCGTCGACGCCCAGCACGAAATCGCCATCGCGAAGGCCGTTCAGCTGGTCGATTCGCCGGTATCCGGCCGCCTCGAACGCCGCCACCGCCTCTTCCATGTGCTTGCGATTCGGCGCGCCGACGATGACAAGAGTCACAGTGTTTCTTTCAGGCGGACCGCCAGGCGTTCATGTATGCCTAGCTTCACGATCTCGTCGACCGGCGCCTCCCGGATCGCCTGCACCGAACCGAAGTGTCGCAGGAGCGCACGCTTGCGCGCGGGACCGATCCCTTCTACGGAGTCGAGCGGCGACGTCAGCGCCTTGCGAGCCCGGACCTTGCGGTGATGGGTGATCGCGAAACGGTGCGCCTCGTCGCGGATGCGCTGGACGAGGAACATGCCCGGAGAGTTCCTCTCCTGCACGATCGGCTCGGCTCGGCCGGGCGCGAAGATCTCCTCTCGCTCCTTCGCCAGCGCGAAGGCCGGGATGTCCGCGTAGCCGGCGGTCTCCATCACCTCGAGGGCGGCGCTCAGCTGGCCCTTGCCGCCGTCGATCAGGATGAGGTCGGGCCGGCTGGTGAACGAGTGGTCTCCCACAACGTCCGCCTCTTCGCGCCGCTGGGCTGACTCGAGTCGCTCGAGCCGGCGGCGGAGCACCTCCTGGAGCATCGCGAAGTCGTTCGGCCCGGGCACGTACTTGATCCGGAAATGGCGGTAGTGATCGTTGCGTGGACGGCCGTCCTCGAACACGACCATCGAGCCGACCGCCGAGTCGCCCTGGATGTTGGAGATGTCGTAGCACTCGATGCGCTTCGGCGGGCTCTCGAGGTCGAGGGCCTCGGCGAGCGCCGCAAGCATCGGCTCGGTGCGGCTGCGGTCGTAGTCCGCCTGGATGCGAAGCTGCTCGAGCTCCTGTTTCGCGGTCTCGGCCAGCTGCGTCACCAGGGCTCGCTTGCGGCCGCGCCGCGGCACTTCGATCGTCACGGGACGGCCTCGTTTCTCGCTCAGCCAGCCGGTGATCAGCTCCGGCTCCTCGACCTGCCCCGGCAGGATCACCGAGCGCGGGACATGCGTCGCGCTCGAGTAGTACTGGAGCATGAATCCGCGCAGCAGCTCAGCCTCGGTGGCGTCCGCCGCGCCGTCGAGTGCGTGGCCGTCATGCCCGACCATCTTGCTCTGGCGTACGTACGCGACCTCGACAAAGACGTCATTCCCGCTGCGGGCGTAAGCGACGATGTCCTGGTCGTCGCGGCCGCGGGTCAGGACTTTCTGCCGGTCCGCGATCCGCTCGATCGACTGCAGCTGGTCGCGATAGCGCGCCGCATTCTCGAAATCCAGCCGGCCCGCCGCCGAGTCCATCCGTTCGTGCAGCTCGCGGACGAGGAGGTCGGAGCGTCCCTCCATGAACAGCGCCACCTCGTTGATGCGCGCCTTGTAGTCCTCGGAGCTGATACGGCGCTCGCATGGACCCGGGCACCGCTTGATGTGGAAGTCCAGGCACACCTTGCCCTGTTTGAAAATCTCGT
>VBGV01000154.1 GCA_005880755.1 Chloroflexota bacterium | reverse complement strand
ATCGTGCACCGCGTAATAAGCCTGGATCGACTCGCCCGCGTCCCCCCAGTAGCCTTCGAGGACGTCGTACTCCATCAACCCGCGCTCGAGGTACCAGTTGTTGACGTCGGTGATCTCGAGCTCGCCGCGACCCGACGGTTTCAGGACGGGAAGCACCTCCCACACAGAGTGGTCATAGAAGTACACGCCCGTGACGGCAAACTCGCTGGGCGGCTCGGCCGGCTTTTCGATGATCCGCTCGATCCTCCGGTTGCCGTCGAACTGAGCCACACCGAGGTGGCGCAGGTGCTCGGGTTCGGGCTCCTTGGAGAGGACGACCCGGGCGCCACGCTCTTGCTTCCGGAACGCCTCGACGCACGGCCGGATCGAGCGCTCGAACAGGTTGTCCGCCAGCAGGACGACGCACCGGTCCCCGGCGACAAACTTCTCCGCCAGGGCGAGCGCTTCGGCGATCCCGCCCGCTTTCTCCTGGTACGCGTAGAAAAGGCGGTCGATCCCAAACTCGTTGCCGTTGCCGAGCAGGCGGAGAAACTCGCCCGCGTGCGTACCACCGGTCACGAGCATGATCTCGCCGACTCCCGAGCCGACCAGAGCCTCGATCGCGTAGCTGATCATCGGCCGGTCGTAGATCGGGAGCAGGTGCTTGTTGGTGATTCGCGTCAGCGGGTGCAGCCGGCTGCCCGTGCCGCCGGCCAGAATGACACCTCTCATCTGATCCGCCTCATCGGCACCGGATTCTATGCCCCAGTGGGGGGTCGGCCACAAGTGGTTGTGGCAGACTGGCCGCTGCATAGCGATGGCGAGACCCGACAACTGGCCGAGGACAATCCTGCATGTCGACCTGGACGCCTTCTACACGTCCGTCCATCAGCGTGACGATCCCAAGCTCCGTGGCGTTCCCGTCGCGGTCGCCGGCCGCTCCCGGCGCGCGGTGATCATGGGCGCGTCATACGAGGCTCGGGCGTATGGGGTCCGGTCCGCTATGCCCCTCCATGAGGCCCTCCAGGTCTGCCCCCAGCTGGCCGTCGTGGTACCTGACGGCGCGCGCTATCGCGAGGCGAGCCGGCTCGTGCACCAGATCTTCCGGCGCTTCACCTCACCCGAGCTCGTCGAGGGAGTCGCCCTGGACGAGGCGTACCTCGACGTGACCGCCCGCACCCGGCACGGGACCTCGACCGCCGACGAGGTGGCGCGGCGGATCAAGTTCCAGATTCACACCGAGGTCGGGCTGACGGCGTCGGTCGGCGCGGCCACGTCAAAGCTCGTCGCCAAGGTGGCAAGCGGGACGCGCAAGCCGGACGGCCTGGTGCTGGTCCCTCCCGGCACCGAGGCCGACTTCCTGGCGCCGCTTCCGATCAGCGTGATTCCGGGACTGGGGCCGAAGACAGAAGAAAGGCTGCGCGCGATGGGGTTGCGCACGGTCGGCGCGCTTGCCGCCTACGAGACGCAGCGCCTCGTCCAGGCGCTGGGCACCAACGGCGCCGTGCTGCAGCGCCTAGCCCAGGGCCGCGACCGGCAGCCGGTCGACGGGAGCCGGCCCGCCAAGACCATCTCCGCCGAGACGACCTTCGACAAAGACGTCAGCGACCGCGGCCAGCTCGAGCACGCGCTGCGCGACCTGACCGACCGGGTCACCGAGAGGCTGAAGACCGACGGGGTCCGCGCGCGGACCGTCTACGTGAAGCTGAAGCTCCCCGACTTCAGCCTGGTTAGCCGCCAGGTGAGCCGGACGAGCCCGACCGACGACGTCGAGACGATCTTCCGCGCCGCCCGCTCGGCGCTCGAGAAGTCGCACGTGGAGTCGCGGCCGGTGCGGCTGATTGGGGTTGGGCTGTCCGGGCTCGAGCACCCTGAGCCCGACTTGCAGCTGACGCTCTTCGACTAGGCGCGGTCCGGTCCACGACCGGTCGCGGCAACGCGGCCAGCACGTCCCCGACGGTCGACCAGCCGAGCTTCTCGCGCGCTCGGGCGATCAGCGCGCGGAACACCATCGCGGTGGCGCGCGCGTCGTCGAGCGCCGCGTGGGCGGGTGTCACGTCCAGGCCCAGCTCAGAGACCAGGCGAGCCAGTCCCGGCGTCTGGCCTTTGGGCAGGTCGAGCACCAGCCTCGCAAGGGCGGTGGTGTCGATGATCGGGTGCTCGAGCGGGCTCTCCAGCCCACGGCCGACAAGCCACGTGTCGAACGCGTCGTGGCTGTGCTCGACCAGCACCGCGCCGTGTGCGAAACGCAGGAACGCGCGACGAGCGTCCTTGAACTCCGGCGCTCCGATGAGCATCGACCGATCGATGTGATGGCGCTTCCGGGCGTAAGGGTTGATGGGAGCGCGGCAGTCGACGAGCGTGTCGAAAAAGGAAAGCGGGCGTTCGAGGGTGAATCTCTCGGCGCCCATCTCGAGGACCAGGAAGGGCGCGTTGCCCGTCGTTTCCATGTCGAGCGCTACGAACTGAGCGTCCTCGAGAGCGGTGCGCCCGCCCACTTCCGGCGCGTCGACCGCGATCTCTTCCCACGGCACCAGCTCCGCGGCGCCGCGTGGTTTCAGGAAAAGCGGTTTTGGACTCATCGCGCGAGCGCGAGGGCGCGACGAGCCCACGCGATCTCCTCTCCAGTCAACGCCCGCAGCAGGAGGATCGCGGCGGCGTAGACGATGACGCCGGCGGCGATCGGAATCGCGACCTCCAATCCCTCCAGGCTGCTGAGCGGGTAGATCGCAACGCCCATCACAAGCCCGGCCAGCACGATCCGCCAGCTGAGCGCCAGCACCGGCACGCGGCCGACGTGGCGCGCTGTCAGGATCCACGCGACGGCACCGAGGACGACCTCGGTCAGGACGGTCGCCACGCTTGCACCGAGGTAGCCGAAGCGCGGGATCAGGGCGAGGTTCAGCGCGACGTTCGCGACCAGGCTCCATGCGGCGGCCCACGTGAACGACGACTGCCGGTCGGAGGCGCTCAGGGCGCCGATGAATGCGTTGTTGACGAAGGCGAAACCCAGCGCGAGGGCGAGGATCTGGAGCGCCGGGGCGGACTGATCGCGGAAGTGCAGGGCATGGTTCAAAGGCACCGCGAGCACGTATATGCCGACGCTCATGGGCCACCCCATGAGCAGCAGAGCCTTGTAGAACCGGCTCAGCGTGTCGACCATCTCCCGCGGTCGCTCGCGGTGATACACAGACAGCACCGGGAAGACGATGGACAGGAATGTCATCGGGATGAACAGCAGGGACTCGATCGGCTTGTAGGCAGCGCCGTAGTAGCCCGCCGCGGTCTTGGATTGAATCGCGTAGACCAGCGGCTGGTCGATCCGGAAGTACAGGATCGTGAGCACGAACGTCAAGGCGAACGGCAGGCCTTTCCAGAACCACTCCTGGAGGAGCGGCAGCTCGAATCTCCACCCGACCACCGCGATGCGCTTGACCGCCAGGACGACGGCGAAGTACACGCAGCTGAACGCGTACTGGGCCGCGTACGCCCACACATAAAAGGTCACGCCTTGCTGCGTGCGGCTGCCATACACCACAAGGCTGAGCAGGAGGGCGCTTTCGAGCACCACCGCCACAGCCTCCAAGCGCAGCTGCTGCACGGCGTAGAGCGCGTTGCGCAGCAACGTGGCATAAGAGGTGAGGACCATCAGGAAGAAGCCCGGGATGAGGAGGTCGCCGAGTCCGAGCAGGCCGACCAACGCGGCCAGCAAAAGGAAGGCGACGATCGACATCAGCAGTCGCAGCGACATCACGTTGCGCAGGTATCGCTGGATCTCGTCGTGGTGGCGCGCGCCCTCGCGGACGAAGAGCACGTTGAAGCCGAGGTCGAGGACGACGCTCGCGATCGCGGTGAGGTTGATGAGCACGGTGAAGGAGCCGTAGCGGTCGGCTGTCAACGAGTTGACGAGGTAGATGACGGTCAGGAGCGCGATCAGGCGCGCGACGACCTTGGCGGCGAGCACGACGATCGTGTTGCGGAGCGCCCGCGACCCCAGGCCTAGGCTCGGGACTTGCGGCTCAGGTGGTGGATCGTTGTCAGGCAACTGACTGAATCGTAAATGTTGGTCTCGCTAGACTCCTCCCGCACATGTCGTCCAGGAAACGATCTCTGAGCGGAATTCGCGTGACCGGCCGCTTCCACCTCGGGAACTACCTCGGAGCCGGAATCAACTACGTCCGGCTGCAGGACGAGTACGAGTCGTACATCTTCGTTGCCGACTACCACACCCTGACCACCAAGCCCAACGCTCACGACTTCACCGACGACCTTTACGACATGGTCATGGACCTGATCGCCATCGGCATCGATCCGGAGCGCACGGTCCTGTACCGCCAGTCGGCGATCCCCAAAGTGGCCGAGCTGACGCTGCTTCTCGCCATGGTCACACCACTGAGCTGGGTGCAGAGGGTGCCCACGTTCAAGGAGATGGTCCGGAACCAACCGGACAACGTCAACCTGGGCTTGTTCGAATATCCGGTGCTGCAGTGCGCCGACATCGTCATCGTCAAGGGCGACGTCGTCCCGGTTGGGCGCGATCAGGCGGCGCACCTCGAGCTCAGCCGCGAGATCACCAGGCGTTTCAACCGCACCTACGGGGACGTGTTTCCCGAGCCCCAGATCGTCCTCAACCCGGATGCCCCGCTGGTCAAGGGCACAGACGGAAAGGCGAAGATGTCCAAGAGCCTCAAGAACATCGTCGGTGTCACGGACGAGCCCGAAGACATCCGCAAGCAGGTCCACAGCATGGTGACCGACACGAAACGGGTCTACAAGGCACAGCCTGGCCATCCGCGGTCCTGCAACGTGTGCGCTTTCTACAAGTTCTTCTTCGACGACTGGGAGCACTACTGGGAGCTCTGCCGAAAGGCGGAGATCGGTTGCAACGACAAAAAGAAGCTGCTTGCGGAGCGGATCATCGAGCGGTTCGCGCCCTTCCGGGAGCGGCGGGCCGGTCTGACTCGCGAGTACGTGGACCGCGTCCTGGACGCCGGCGCGGAACGGGCACAGGATGTCGCCGGCCGGACCATGGTCGAGGTCCGCCAGGCGGTCGGTCTGCCGCCGTACCGGGATCGCTAAAATCTGAGCCGCATGGCAGAGGCCGCGGCCCCAAGGCGATACACCCGCCGGACGTTTCTAGGCTGGTGGCTGGCGAGCCTCCTGACGGCCACGGTGATCACCGCCGTCGCGCCGATCCTGGTCTACTTCTGGCCCGCGCCTCCGAAAGGCCAGAAGAAAGGCCCCGTCAACGTCGCCCTGCAAACTCCCATCGACCAGCTGCAGGAGG
>VBGV01000153.1 GCA_005880755.1 Chloroflexota bacterium | reverse complement strand
ACGGCTCCGCATGCGGCACCTAGCACCAGACCGAACGCAATCGCGATCACGACCGGCGTGTCGTAACTGACCATCAGACCTGACTCGACGATGGCGACCAAGCCGCCGATGGCGCCGATCGACAGGTTCATCTGACCGACGGCGAGCACGATCATCTGCGCCAGCGCGACCAGAAGCAGGATCGAAAAGTCACGGCCGGTGATGAACAGGTTGTAGGTCGACGTGAAGGAAGGAGTGACGACCGTCAGCAGCAGAGCCCCCGCGAGATCGACGATGAGCAGGCCCAGGGCCACACCGGACATCCGCCGCCAGATGGCGACCATCAGCTCGCGGCGCCGCCCACCGTTCGCGTGATCCGATCCAGCCCGACCGCGAGCAGGAGCACGGCGCCGAGGAACACGCTCAGCCAGAAGTTGCTCACGTTCATCAGGAGCAGACCGCTGGAGATGGTCGCCACCAGCAGGCCGCCGAGGACGGTTCCCGAAACCGAGACGAGACCGCCGGAAAGCAACGTGCCACCGATCGCCGGAGCGACGAAAGACGCCAGGACCCAGTCGCTTCCGATGCCCGGTGACGCGGTGTTGTTGGCGGCGACCGACATGGCGCCCGCCAGCGCGGCCAGCAGGCCGGAAAGGCCGTGCGCGACGAGGACGATCCTGCCCACGGCCAGGCCGGACATCCGCGCCGCTTGCCGGTTCGCCCCGATGGCGAGCATCTCCCGTCCGAGGCTCGTGCTCCGGTAGACCAGGCCGAGCACGAGCGCGACGGCCAGCATGATCAACACCAGCGGCGCCACCGGCACCCCGCCGAGCTCGATCTGCGCGATGCCGAGGAACGAGTCAGGCAGGTTGCTGAACGGCCGGGCTCTCGTGAGGATCAGCATCCCGCCCGTGATCAAGCTCGCGGTGGCCAGCGTCACGATGAAGCTGTTGAGGTGAGTCCAGACCACCAGCGCCGCGTTGCCGAATCCAAGGCTCGTCCCGAGTGCGAGCGCCAGGAGCACCGCGAGGGCGGGCGGTACGCCGAGCACCTGCATCAGCCAGCCGGCGAACATCCCCGTCGCCCCTCCGATCGCGCCGACGGAGAGGTTCATGTCGCCGATCGACAGCACGACCATCTGGGCGAAGCCGATGGTCACAGCGATCGCCGCCGAGCGCAGCAGGAAGAAGAGGTTGAAGTCGGAGGTGAAACCCGTTGCGAAGGCCGAAAAGAAAATCCAGAAGCCGGTCGTGATGATCAGCAGCGCGAGGAGCCCCAGCGTACGCAGGAGGCCGGTGCCGCGAAGCTCCGTGAGTCGAGTCCGCACGGCGACCGTACGCGTCGCGCTCATTCCACCTTCAGATGATCGATCTTCTCGAAATCCCAGTCGATTCCGATGCCGGGAGTGTCCGGCGCGACGGCCACCCCGTTGGAGATCTGCAGTGATTCCCTCGTGATGCTGCGCAGCTGCGGGATGTGCTCGACATAGAGCGCGTTGGGCACCGCGGCCGCGAGGCTGACGTGCAGCTCCATCAGAAAGTGCGGGGCCACCTTGACGTTGAAAGTCTCAGCCAGGTGAGCCACCTTGAGCCACGGGGTGATCCCGCCGAGCCGCGCCACGTCCGGCTGCAGGATGGAGGCGGCTCCCGCGGCCAGGTATTCGCGAAAGTGACTCGGCGAGTAGATGCTCTCGCCGACTGCGATCGGGATCGAGGTGCTGGCGGCGAGGCGTGCATGACCGCTCATGTCCTCGGCGGGCAGCGGCTCCTCGAACCAGAAGAGCTGTAGTGGCTCGAACAGCTGCGCCCTTCGTTTGGCCTCCGCGTAGGTCATGGACTGATTGGCATCGACCATGATGTCCAGGTCGGCGCCGACCGCCTCGCGCACAGCGCTCAATCGCTCGAAATCCTCGCCCGGCCGCGGTTTGCCGACTTTGACCTTGACGCCAGGCCACCCCTGCCGCTTGGCCGCGATCGCCCCCTCGACGAGCTCCTCGGTCGAGAGCTGGAGCCAACCTCCTTCCGTGTCATAGAGCGGCACCTCGCGCTTGGCCCCGCCCGCGAGACGCCACAGCGGCTGGCCGAGCGACTTGCAGCGCAGGTCCCATAGGGCCGTGTCGATGGCGGCGAGGGCGAGGCTCGTGATCGCCCCCACCACCGTTCCGTGGGTGGACCAGAAGAGCTTTTGCCAGACGGCCTCGATCTGGTTGGCGTCTTCACCGGTCAACAGGCCGAGCAGGTCGTGGCGAAGGTGGGCGAGCACGGCCCGCCCACCTGTTCCGATCGTGTAGGCGTATCCGACACCCACCGCTCCCTCGTCGTTCTCGACCTCGACAAAGATCGTCTCCTGCTTGACGAAGGACTGGATCGCGTCGGTCCGGGGACGTTCCGGCATGAGGTCGACGAGGTATGCGTCGACCCGCCGGATCTTGCTTTTCATGCCCGGTTGCGAGGTGACGGCGCGCTCCATCAGCAGGACAGGTACTTGGCCTTGAAGCCGTCCGTGATCTGCTTGGTCAGGGCCTTGAAGTCGTTCGCGTATGTGGTCGTCTTGTCAGGGCTGATCAGCAAGGTGCCGGAGTCGATGAAGTAAGGCGCGTCGGACTTCTTCTTGCAGCCTCGGTGCATCTGGTCCAGCGCGTACGCGCCGATGTAGGCCTGGCCGTATGGATTCTGTCCCATGCTGCCGACGAGGAAGCCATCCTTCACGGCGGCGAGCGTGGTCGGGTCGTCGTCGATGCCGACCATCTTGATCCGCTTGTCACCGAGGGTCCGCAGGGCCTTCGCAGCGGCGACGGTGGGGTTGTACGCGGTGGTGACGATGCCTGTGATGTCCTTGTGCGCCGCCAGCGCCTGGTTGATCGCGGTGTCGGCGGTCTGCGCGTCCTTGTCGATGTCGGCGAGGGTGATCAGGGTCACCGAGCTGCCGGCTTCGCCGACCGCCTTCTTGACCGCCTGGTCGCGCAGCTGAGTATTGGGGTCGGTCAACAGACCGGTTCCGTGCAGCAACACGCCCTTACCGCCCATCGCCTGGATCACCGCCTTCGCCGCCGTGTACGCGGACGCTCCCACGTCGGTGGCGAGACAGAAGCTGGTCTTGGTCGGTTCATGGACGCACCCGCCCACAGCGACCACCGGGTCGCCACGCGAGACGAGCTGGCTCACGATGCCGTTCGCCGCGTCGCCGTCCGTCGGAAAGATGCCGAACCCGTTGTATCCCTTCGACGCAAGGCTCGTGAGCAGCTGGTTCTGGAGGTCCTGCTTCCAGTCGGTCGGGACCTCGAAGCTGCCCTTCGTGAGCTTGAAGTCCGTCGTCGCGTCAGCGATCGCACCGCGCATGGGTTCGAAATATGGGTGCGGGCCGCCGGGCACGATCGCCACCGATGCCGCCGTCGTTCCGCCACCCCCGCCCTGGGTGCCGCCGCACGCGGTCAGCACGAAGAGGCCGATGAGGATGGAAACCGCTTCCCTTTTGCCAGTCACAAACGTACCTCCTGGTCGTGAATGTGTCTTGCGATTCCCAATATCCTATAGCATATTGTGCTGCCTGTCCAGGGGAGGGCGACGGTGACTATGAAGAGGGCGCGGGGGTGGCGCCTGGTGGCCAATCTGAATAGAATTGGTGCCTGTTCAGGCTTGTGTTTCGTACGTTTGTTTGATATGATTCTGGCATGTCAGACGAGCTACAGAGACTCGAGGCTGAGGTTCGCGAGTTCCAGCAAAATGCTGATCTCGATTTCGTAGACGCCAGGCGACTTTCCACCGTCGTCAACAGCCTCCAGGGAACGCTTTCTCGCGTTGTAGATCGGGCGCGCAAACGTGGCGATCACCTGCTCGCAGGCCAGTCGGCCTGCACGTGGGTCTCGACTACCTGTCAGATGTCACCAAACGCAGCCGCCGACCGGCTCTGCGTCGGCGAGCAGCTGGAGTCGATGCCCAAGGTCGCCGAGGCCTTGAGCTCGGGTGAGATCGGCTATCAGGCGGCCTCGGTGATCTGCCACCTCCAGAAGCACGTCAGCGAGCTCGAGGTCCGCATCGACGAAGAGAT
>VBGV01000152.1 GCA_005880755.1 Chloroflexota bacterium | reverse complement strand
GCTCCCGCTGATCGCGTTCGCTGTCCTGGGCGCCGTGCTCGCGGTGCGGCGCCACGCGACAGCCTTGTGGCGCTTCGTCTACGTGCCGGCGCTGGTCTACCTCGCCGCAGTGTTCGGGCTGGTCGCGGCCGGCACCTACACCGGAAGCCATCGATACCTGTATCCCGCGCTCCCGGCGATCGCGCTCCTGGCGGCGGCCGCCCTCGACAGGTACGCGGGGGCCGTCAGGCTGGCCTCCGTGGCGTCCGCCGCGATGCTCGCGGTGGCGTTCGTCCCAGTCTTCTCGGCGTTCGCCGCGCAGGACGCGGGCCTCGCGGCAGCGGGTCGCGCTTCCAGCTGCGCCCCGGGAATGCTCGTCACGGACTCGCCGGTCGCGGCGTACTTCAGCGGCAAGTCTCTGCCCGAGATCACGGGCTCGCAGGCGCTGCCTTACGGCCACGGGCAGGCGCTGGAGTGGATGCGCTCGCACGGAGTCGGCTCGGTGGTCGTGGAGGACATCAGCTATTACCGCGCCACGACCGTGTTCCCCGACCTGGCACGCGGAACCGCCGCGCCGCCCTTCACGTCGCTGGGAGCACAGGCCCGCTACCAGGTGAGTGGCGGCAAGGCGGTTTACGCATACGGGCTGGACGGAGCGTGCCTCGTCCAGCAGCTGTACCCGGGAGTGGACGCCTCCATCTGGCCGGCGCCGTCAGAGGGCAAGACGGCGCCGCTCGCCAAGGGCGTGGCGCTGCGGGTGGGCTCGATCCCCGTGACCGGCGAGGGCATGGGACTCGGCGTGCCCATCGTTCACTACCCGGACGGTTGGGTCTACGCCCGAACGTTCAGCGACATAGACCTATCGACGACCGGCGCCACGGTCTGGAAACGCACTTTCCACCTGGATGAGATCGGCGGGGACGCAGCTCATCGCTACCAGTTCGTGCCGACCGCCTCTCGCGGAGACATCGCGGTGACTTACACGATCGATGGGCGCGTTGTGTCGATCAGCGTCGCGCCGATTTGGATCGCGCCCGGATATTCGGAGGTCGGCATCCTGAACGAGCAGTCGGCGGCGTTCAACGACTTCGCCGCCGATCAGCAACCGACGCTCACCGGCGCCGCCTTCGGCAGCTGGGTCCCCGTGACCGGCCGGTGGGCACGCGTCCGCTCGAGCTCGCTCGGCGTGGAGTGGTCGGTTTCCGCGTTGCCGGGGGCGGCGCTTTACGGAGGGCGCGAGCAGGCATCGCCGGACTTCAACTGGGCCGGGCTCGACTACATCTTCCCGGGGTCGTTCGGCGGCACGGACTATCAAGTCACGGTGCAGGAGGCGAGATGACAGAACAGATCGACGTCGTCCTGGTGTACCCGCAGCGCGCACCCAAGCAGGGACGCCACTGGATCATGCCGTCGCTCGGCCTGATGTATCTCAGCGCCTCGCTTCGGCAGGCCGGATACACCGTGAGGCACATCGACCACACGTTCCTCGAGCGGAGCGAGGTGCTCGACGAGATCGAACGCCTCCAGCCGTCCGTGATCGGCATCTACTGCATGATCACGATGCAGGACGAGGCGCTGTCGCTGGCCGAGCAGGTGCGCGGCAAGGCGCTCACCGTCGTCGGCGGACCGTATCCCTCGGGCGAGCCCGAGACGTTCGTCGACCAGTTCGACCTGGTCGCGGTCGGCGAAGGCGAAGAGACGATCGTCTCGATCATGGAGCACCTCGGCGACGGTCGATTCGAAGAGATCCCTGGGGTCGTCTTCAAGCGCGACGGCCGGCTCGTCAAGAGCACAGCGCGGCAGCGGAGCAAGGACATGACGCACCTGCCGCTGCCCTATCGCGGCGACGTGCCCAACGACGACTACATCCTTTACTGGCGTAAGCACTGGAAGGACGCGACGACGCCGCTGATGTCGACGCGCGGTTGTCCTTTTCGCTGTGACTTCTGCCACAAGTCGGTGTTCGGTGACCTGTTCAGCGCGCGGCCGATCGAGTCTGTGGTGGCCGAGATGCGCGAGATCGCAGAGCTCGGCTACGACCATATCTGGATGTCCGACGACCTTTTCACTCTCAACTACAAGCGCACCTTCGAGCTCGCCAAGGCGATCGAGGAGGCGCACCTGCCGTTGACATGGGAATGCCTCAGCCGCGTGACGCACGTCGACCAGGCGCTGTTCGAGCAGATGCACCGCGCCGGCTGCAAGCGCATCTTCTTCGGCATCGAGTCCGGGGACGAGCGCGTGCTGAAGGAGATGAAGAAGGGGATCACTCCAGAGGGAGCTCGCGCCGCCGTGGAAGCCTGCGTCGCAGCGGGGATCAAGGCCGCGGGCTTTTTCATGGTCGGCTACATCGGCGAGACCACCGACTCACTGATCCGCAGCGTCAACTTCTCGAGCAGCCTGCCACTCGATTACGTCAGCTACACCATCGCCTACCCGCTTCCAGGCACCGGCTTTTACGAGCGGGTGCGGGAGCGGAGACTCCATGGCGAGTGGCACAAGGTGAGGCACAATCGCCTGCTCTTCAACACCGACTTCTCCGAAAACAAGCTCCGCGCGGCGATCCTGAAGGGTGCGATCCAACACCGGCTCAACCGCATGCACATGCGGCCGGCGGCAAGAGCGTTCCAGCTCGCGACCGACCCGGTGTTGCGCTTGATGAAGTAACTACGATGACCGCCGTGCAGCAGGTCTGGCCAAGCCTTTTTCGTATTGTCGTTGGCCTGTACTGGCTTTACTTCGCGAGCCAGAAGTGGCAGGGCGTCGGCTGGATGAGATCGCTGATCGAATCCACCGGGCGGGTCAACCCGATCCCCGGTCTGCACGAACTCCTCGTCTCGGTGGTGGCTCCGAACTGGCTTCCCTTCGCCCTCGCACAGGCGGCCGGCGAGACGCTCGTCGCGGTGCTGCTGATCCTCGGCCTCGCCACGCGCTGGGCGGGGGTGTTGGGATTTCTGCTCGCCGCCAACCTGGCGCTTACCGTCGCGTTTCTCGTCAACGACGACGGGTTTCGGTGGCTCTACTACCTTGCGGTGCTGGCCAACGCGCAGATCATCGTGTCTGGACCGGGTCCCGTGGCGCTCGGTCGCTTCGGCTGGGTCCCGGCCTGGTTGCGCTAAGCGTGGATCCAGGCTAAGTCCGATAGGCTAGGCGCGTGAGCGTGGACGCAGAGGGATATGGGTTCCCTGAGCATCAACGGACGTTGTCGCGTCTGATGGACGACATCCGCATCCTTTCGCCGGCCGGCGTCGAGCGCGCCGCTCAGGGCTGGGACCGCCACGCGCGGTTGCAGGGCCTGCAGGCGATCCACGACGCCGAGAAAGCGGCCATCCACGCGATCGAGAAGGCCGACCGAGGCCCGGCCTGGGACGAGGTCCGGCGCAACCTGTTCGGACTGACCGAATCAGGCCAGGCGCTCGTCAGCTGGAAGGCGGAGCACGGCGAGGTCGGCCACAAAGCTGAAGACGCGGCGTTCATGGCCGCGCTTGGCCTGGTCGCCGGCAACCTGATCAGCCCGGAGCAGGCCAAGACCCTGCTGCGCCCGCTGTCGGAGGCGCTGCCGTGGCTCCTGCCCGAGGAGAACCAGCCGGTCGCCTGATCCGATTAGCTCGCTGGGCTTCCCACCAACTCGGCCAGGTCCGCCCGCTGGAGAGCCGAGGGATCGACCGGGCGCCGGCTCTCGATCAGCTTCCCGCCGAGCTCGTTGGTCTTGGCGTCGTTCATCGACAGGACGCCTTGAACGATGCCCTCGCGAAGGTAAAACACCGAGAAGGTCAATGCTTCGCGGTCGCCACGCCAAACCGCGGTGTCATCGCCAGAGGCGTGGCCGCGGTACTCCAGGCTCACGTCGTACTGGTCTGACCAGAAGTACGGAAGTTTCGAATATGGTGCGTGACCCCCCGCGATGGAGGCGGCGATCCCGCGTCCCTGGCCCTTGGCAACCTCCCAGTGCTCGACGCGGATCGACCTGCGCAAGACCGGATGCTGGTGCAACGCGACGTCGCCGCCGACATAGACATTCTCAGCCGCGCGCAGTCCCTCGTCGACTCGAACGCCGCCACCTTCGATGGGCAGGCCAAGCGCCTTGGGGAGGTCGAGGTTCG
>VBGV01000019.1 GCA_005880755.1 Chloroflexota bacterium | reverse complement strand
GCTCGCGGGCTGGTCGTCGTGGAGCGCGATCCAAATCCGATCGTGCGGACGGTCGGGCGCGTGCATTCGTCCCTCAAAGTCCTCGTAAGCCTCGTCGATGATCGGCAGCGTGTGGGGCATGTCCTGCGCCGTCAAGTTCGACAGCTCCCACAGCCTGCGCAGCGCTGCCGGATCTTTCCAACGCGCGAGCGTGGTGAGCTCGATGCCTTCGCCGGTGAGCCTGTCCCGCGCTTTCTTCGCATCGGCCACCAGGCGGTCGCCATGTTCTCGGAGATTGAGCTCGGAGCATCTCTCGATCCGCTCCCGCTTGTAGCCGAGCGCAGCGAGAGAGTCGAGCATCTCAGGTTCATCTTCCGCGCAGTAGCTCATGAGCAGGCGCGAACCCTCCGAGGACGCGAGGTCGCCGATCCACGTGAACATCGCGATCAACACCTGAGGGTCGAGATGTTTCTGGTCGAGCCAGACCTCGACCTCGCAGTGGCGGTCGGGAACCTTTTCCCACGGCCCGTGAATCCATCCGAGGTAGCCGATTGGCCCGCCATCGCGCTCGGCGATGAACCTGCCGTAGGCGAAACCTGTGCGCGGCCTCTCCCAGCGCAGGCGCAGGATCACCGGGTCCTGCGGAAGCGCCGGATAGGCGGCTGTCATCACGTCCGCCGCCAGCTCGGCGTCTCCGAGCGTGGCTGTCCTGTAGGTCACGGTGGACATCGAGAAGACTCTAGAGAAGAGCTAGAGGCCGATGATCCTGGGCAGGATCCCGTCCTGGTCGATCTCCAGGACTCCGACCGACGGCGCCTCGTACCGGCGCAGGTGCCGGGCCACCTGCAGCCAGCACCACTCGAACCAACCCGGCCTTTGGGCAAGACGCTGTTTGGTCGTCGTCGGATTCCACTGATGCACACCGCCCGGGTTGAACAGAAGCGCGCCCTCGACCTTCCACGTATGCGCGCGGTGCGTGTGGCCGTAGACGATCACGTCCGCGTTGGGAAACCGGCGCCGCAGGCTGCGGGGCAGCCCCCCGTGGGGACGGAAGTAGCCCAGGCTCAGCGTCCAGAGCAACGTCTGCGGCTCTTCGATCCAGCGCGATCGGTGGCCGTGGACGACCACGATCCGCTGCCCCTCCACCGTCATCTCACGGGTTGGGGGAAGCGAGCCCAGGGTGCGGTCATGGTCGCCGCGCACAGCCTCGACGGGAGCGATGCGCGCGAGCTCGTCGAGTGTCGAGGCGCCGTTCACGTCCCCCGCATGGAGGATGACCTGGACTCCGTCGAGGACCTGGAAAAGCTTGTCGGGCAGGCGGTCGAGAAACTCCGGGCAGTGTGTGTCCGCGACGACGCCGACGAGGGTGGTTACTTGATTCCCGCCGCGACCAGCCCGGCCGCGTGCGCGGCCGACGCGTCCTGCCCCATGTCCAGCGCTCGTATGGCCCCCGTCGCAAAGGCGTGGGCCCGGTGCTGGTCCAGGTTGAGGTCGATGTTCGCGAGCGAGAACCACGCGCAGTACGTCTGGCGTGCGTAGCTCACGTTTTCCGGGGGCCGGCTCATCGCAGCCGTCGCCCACTGCACGGCGGTGGCGACGTCCTTGCCCCCCGACAGGGCTTTGAACGCACCCTGCGCCGCGGCGTGGCACGCGCTCGCGGGGGCTCCGCCGCGCTTCGCCCACGCGAACCATTCGGCATAGGACCTGTCCTCGGCCGTGGGACCCGACTCGGCTTTCCCGTGCGGCCCCGACTTGGACTTCTGTTCCACGACCTCCCAGGTCGACTGCGCGGCGCCAGGCTGGGCCGGCTTGGCCGGTGCCGCCGGCGTGGCGGGAATTTGCGCCACGGGAAGCTGGCCACCGCCGGCGGGCGGGGCCGGAGTCGGCCTGGGAGCGGGCGACGGGGCGGGTTGCGCGGCGGGCTGCGCCGTCGTGTGGTGAATCTCCTCTTTCGGCGAGAACCAGGTCGGCGTCCCGGGTTCCGCGGCCAGCGGAACTCTTGGCGCCCAGGCCGGCACTGGCAGCGGGTCGGGCCCCTGGGCCTTCATCGCGGGTGCAGCAGGATCTGCTTTGGGTCCGGGCGCCCACGCCGGACGCGCCGGAGGGCCGGACTGGGCGGGCGCCACGGCATCGGGCTCGGGCTCTGGGTCGGGTGCAGCAGCCTTGGGGACGGGCGCCACAGGATTGGGCTCGGGCGCGACTCGTTTCTGCTCGCGCGCAACAGCTTTGGGCTCGGGCGCGGCGGCCTTGGCCGCCGGTGCAGGCAACGTCGGCTCTTCGGTCGCGGGCGCGAAGGAATCTGGCCAGCTCGGGATCACCTGGGCCGGCGTGGAGGGTTCCTCGAGCTCCGACGGCGGCGGCCACGCTGGCATCGCCTTCTCAGTGGGAGGCTCGGGAGGCCAGATGTCCGTCTCTTGCGGGGGCGCGGGCGCCGATTCGGCCGCCGGGGGCCACGTCGACTTCATTGCGTCCCCCGCGACGGCTTTCAACGGCTCGGTGAGGGAAGGCACCGCCGGCCTTTCGGCAGCGGCGGGCTCGGCAGCCTTCCGTCCGCCGCCATCGGCCGGCTCGACGACCGCCGCCGGCTCAGCGGCAGCCATCGACTCCTCGGCATCGACCGGCTCCTCGGCATCCACCGGGTCGGTGGCGTCGACCGGCTCGGCCGTCGCGGAGGCCTGGGTCTCGGGGATCGGCTCGTCGGGCGCGGTTGGCACCGTCCTCGCCCACCCCGGCGTCGTCCCGGCCGATTCCCCGTTGGCCGACGACTGCGTTTTGGACCAGTCGGGATCGCCTTTTTGCATCGGCAGGGCGGGCAGCGCCTCTTCGTCGTCGGTCGAAACCGTCGCGCCTGCGCTGTTCTCGGCGGGCTCTACCGGCACCGTGTGCGCCCAGACGGGCGTGGTCTCGTTCGTCGAGACAGCCGTGGCCGGCTCCTCGGAAGCGGTTTCCGGGGGCGTCGAACCCGTGGATGCCGAGGGCTCGGTCTCCAAATCGCAGTCAGTCTAACTTCGGTTT
This sequence comes from Chloroflexota bacterium, assembly GCA_005880755.1. GTDB lineage: Bacteria > Chloroflexota > Dormibacteria > Dormibacterales > Dormibacteraceae > 40CM-4-65-16. The sequence goes on along the minus strand of VBGV01000019.1, from coordinate 685 downwards.
CTGAACTTGTATCCAGGTTCAGGCGAAGACGTGTTTCAGGGCGTCTTCTGGCAGGGGGTCGGGCTCCAGCTCGGCCCAGTCGGCGGCATCCGACGCCTCCGCGTCACAGGCTGCCTGCACCTTCGCCGCGCCCTCGGCGGTGAGCCATCCCCGTTCGACCATCCAGGCTTCAAACCGGGTGATCGGGTCGTGTCGAGACGCCTCGGCGAGCTCTTCTTTGGTCCGGTACTTGAGGTGGTTGTCTTCGGAGGTGTGCGAGTTGATGCGCCAGATCTTGGCGTCGATGAGGGTTGGCCCTTCGCCGCGGCGGGCACGCGCCACGGCCTCACCGCAGGCTTCATAGCAGGCCGGCACATCGGTTCCGTCGACGGTGACCCCCAGGACGCCGTATCCGGTCGCGCGGTCGGCCACGTCCGGGTTCGCCATCTGGAGACGGATGGGAACGGAGATGGCGTAGCTGTTGTTCTCGCACACGAACACGACCGGCAGCCGGTGGACGGCGGCGAAGTTGACGCCCTCGTGGAACTCGCCCTGGCTCGTCGCCCCGTCACCGAACGTGCAAAGGGTCACGCTGCCCTCGCCCTTCAGCTTGGCTGCGTACGCGATGCCGGCCGCCTTCGGGATCCAGCTCGCGACGACCTGGGATACGGGCGCGATCTTCAGCCGGGGGTAGCTGTAGCAGCCG
>VBGV01000018.1 GCA_005880755.1 Chloroflexota bacterium | reverse complement strand
AACCAGCGGTCGAAAAGCAGTATTGGATCGCGCGGTGCCTCTGCCTCCAGGAGCGCCACTAGTCGGCGCTTTCCTGCGGCACGTATTTGCGCAGCTGCTCGAGCGCGGCGCGCTGCAGCCGCGACACGTGCATCTGGCTGATGCCGAGCCGTCGCGCGATCTCCGACTGCGACATCTGCTCGTAAAACCTCATCGCCATGATCGCTCGCTCACGCGGGGTCAAGTGCTCCATGGCGCGATCGAGCACGTCGCGCATCTCCACCCGCTCCAGCTCCGGGTCCGCGCCGCCGATCTGCTCGGCCACCGATCGGTTGTCCTGGCCGTCGCCGGACGAAACCGGCTGGTCGAGCGACACCGGCACGACGGCCGGACCGATCTCCATCGCTTCCGTGACGTCATCGGGCGTGACGCCGAGGCGGTCGGCGAGCTCGCTCACCGTCGGCTCGCGACCCAGCTCGTTCTTCATCTGCTCGTTGACGCGGACCACCGACTGGTGCAGCTCCTGCAGCCGGCGCGGGAATCGGATCGCCGTCCCCTTGTCGCGAAAGTACCGCTTGATCTCTCCCGCCACCGTCAGCGTCGCGAAGGTCGTGAACTCGTACCCGAGGTCGGGGTCGAATCGCTCGATCGCTTTGATCAAGCCGAGATATCCGACCTGCACGATGTCGTCGAGCGGCTCGCCGCGGTTCTGAAACTTACGCGCGAGGAAGTAGACGAAATCGTGATATGCGTCGACCAGCTGTGCGCGGATGCGGTCGCGCTCGGCCGGGTCGTTGCTTTCCTTGTAGCGGCGATGGAGCGCCCGCAGCTCCTCGCGGGGAATCCGCGTCGATGAGGCCACTGCTTAAGTGTCCGCCGGTCGGGGATCAGCCTGCCAGGTGCTTGACCATACGGAAGCTGACGTGACCCGTCAGCGGCTCGATCGACGGCCGAAAGTCGTCGACGAAGCAGCGGATCATCTCGTAGGCGAGCCGCTGCAGCTCGGGGTCGATGTGCGTCTCGTGCCTGGGCAGCGGCAAGGCGCCCGTCGGCATGAGGTCGACGTCGACGACGAGCGCCCTGTTGGTGGCGAAGTAGGTGAGCTTCAGGTCGGCCGGCGTGCCGAGGTCGTCGGCCGCGGCGATCGCGCTGTCACATGCCTGCGTGAGCGCAATCGCCAGCTCGTCCAGGTCCATCAGGCTCAAGCCGAGCTGGCCGCCCAAGGTGGTGGCCACGCGTTTCGCCACCGGGATATAGGCCGATGCCGCGGGGATCTTCAGCTCCGCCAGGTTGCGCTTGGCCATGAGGTGTCGGGCTAATCCTCCAGGTTGGTCGCGCGCTGCATCTTGCGGGCCGCAGTCGCCTCGAGCTCTTCCCGCTTGCGCTTGGCGGCCGCGACCCCGTCCTGGATCGCCTTGCCGACCGGGTGCTCGGGATCCGTGACCATGGTCCGCGCTCGCTGCGCCGCCTCGCGCGCACGCTGGACCGTCTCGCTCCCGCTCAGCTCGATGGTCTTGCTGCGCAGGCCTTCGATCTGCTCCTTGCCGGGCCCGGTCGCGATGTACGCGCCGACCGCCAGGCCGACGAGGCCGCCGAGGATGAACCAGCCGAAACCGCCGCCGCCGTTGTCGTTGTCAGCCATGGCTAACCTCCTGTAACCGAGCGAACAAGGCTCTCTCCCGCCACCCTCACACCGTGTGCAGCTGCGCCGATGCCGCGGCCCACGGCCGCCAGTCCGCGACCGCCTGTCCTGAGGCCGACATTCACGCCTGAGGTGATGTCGTTCACATTCTCGATCGTCTGTCGCACCTCGGGCAGCGTCTCCTTCAACTCTTCATTGGTCGTGTCGAGCAGCTCTTCCACGGCACCAAGTGTTCCGCGAAGCCTGATGAGCAACGCGGCCAGGGCGAGCGCCACGACCAGGGCGGCCACCCCAAACGCGAGCCACATGAAGCTTTGACTGCTCACGGACTGAATACCCGCTGCGCGCCGACCGCAAACACACCCGCAATAGTAAGTGCGGGTTCTCTAGTTGCTGGGCTTTGGTTCGGTCGGTTCGCGGTTCGGTCGAGGCACGAAGCGCGCGAGCGGCTGCAGGAGCAGCGCGAAGGGCAGAGCCGGCAGTACGTTGGCCTGGCCTAGCCGCAGCGAGGGCAGCCCCAGGAAGTCCCAGAGCTGGCCCAGGCCGAAGCCGAGCGCCGTCATCAGGAGGATTGGGAGGTACGCGCGCCGGCGGTACGGAAGAAACGCGTAGCAGAGCTGGGAGAGGATCAGTACGAGCAGCACGGCAACGATCAGGCCGGGCGGGATGAGTTTCATGACGGGCGGCTGGTCCTGCTTTGATTGCCCCTCACCCCACATCCCTCTCCCCTGGGGGGAGAGGGAGCCGTTGCCTCTCCCAAGAGCCGCCCCTCACCCCACATCCCTCTCCCCTGGGGGGAGAGGGAGCGGTTGCCATTCCCAGAAGTGCTCCCTCCGGGTCGCGAGGGTGGGTTGTCCTGAGCATGCTCAGGTGGGTCCCCTGCCTCGGCTCTCCAAGTCCCGTCATTGCGGGCTTTTGGTCGACCTTGCGGACTCCGGGGTCCCGATGATGAACTGTTGGGCAACGCGCACGTCACCCGCAGCCCATTGGGAGCGCCTCAATACTACGACCCGGGTTTCTTGGCCGGGACCACGCGAATGTGAAGCTCTTCGAGCTGCTTGGGGTCGACCTGGCTCGGCGCGCCCAGCATCAGGTCCTGGTGGCTTTGGGTCTTCGGAAACGCGACCACGTCCCGGATGTTCTCGGTGTCGGTGATCGCCATCATCAGCCGGTCGATGCCGGCCGCGATTCCACCGTGCGGTGGCACGCCGTACTCGAACGCGTCGAGCAGGTGTCCGAACTGGGATTGAATCCTCTCCCGGCTCATGCCGAGGATCTCGAAAACTCGTTCCTGCAGCCCGCGGTCGTGGATGCGGATGCTGCCACCGGACACCTCGTACCCATTGGCCACGCAGTCGTACGCACGGGCCCTCACGTCATACGGGCGCTCGCCCAACAGGTCCATGTCCTCGGGCCAGGGCGACGTGAACGGATGATGACCGTAAGTCAGATTGCCCTGGTCGTCCTCTTCGAACAGGTACATGGGATAGATCCACGCGAACTTCCATTCACCGTGGCGCACGAGCTTTCGGCGCCGCGCGATCTCCCGCCGCAACAGGCCCATCACCGTCTCCGCCTTTCGGCGCCGGTCGGCGACCAGGAGCACGATGTCGTCGGCTCCCGCGCGGGCGGCTGCGCGGATGGCGGACATCTCACCTTCGCTGATGTGGCGGTCCAGCGGGCCCGGAATCCAGGCCAGCCCCTTCGCGCCTGCGCCTTTGGCCAGGAGGGCGAGCTCGTCGAGCTCGCGGCGGCTCATGTCCTTTCCGCCAGGGACGGCGAGACATCGCACGACGCCGCCCGCGTCGAGCGCGGAGCGAAAAACGGTCGCGCCTGACCCTCGCAGCGCGTCGCTGACGTCCGCGATCTCGAGCTCGTACCGCAGGTCTGGCTTGTCGGTGCCGTACCTCAGGAGCGCTTCCTGCATGTCGATGCGTTGGAACGGCGTCGGGATCTCGATCCCCAACACGTCTTTCCAGACAGTCGCCCACAAACCTTCGATCAGCGCGAACACGTCCTCCTCGGTGCAGAAGGACATCTCGACGTCGAGCTGCGTTATCTCCACCACGCGGTCCGCCCGAAGGTCTTCATCGCGCAGGCAGCGCGCGATCTGGTAGTAGCGCCCGATCCCGGCGACCATCAAAAGCTGCTTCAGCTGCTGCGGCGACTGGGGCAGGGCAAAGAATTCACCGGGGTGAAGACGCGAGGGAACGATGAAGTCACGCGAACCCTCGGGCGTGCCCTTGAGCAGCATGGGCGTCTCGACTTCCATGAACTCGTGCGCATCCATGTAGCGGTGAATCGTCTGCACCACGCGATGTCGAAGCTCGAGGTTCTGAGTCATCTTCGGCCGCCGGATGTCGAGGTAGCGGTACTTCAGCCGGAGTGCCTCGTCGGCCTCGACGTCGTCCTCGATCGCGAACGGCGGCGTCTTGGCGACCGAGATCACCTCGAGGTCCGATGCGGCGACCTCCACCTCGCCTGTGGGCATGCGTGGGTTTTCTGCG
>VBGV01000017.1 GCA_005880755.1 Chloroflexota bacterium | reverse complement strand
ACTACGAGGTCCTGCTCGTCAGCCGCATGCACGAGGAGTACGTCCGCCTGGGCGACAACACCGCCGCCGTGGCGAGTGGTCTCGAGCGGACCGGCCGGCTCATCACCGGCGCCGCGGCGATCATGTTCACGGTGTTCATGGCGTTCGGCCTCGCCGAGGTCGTGATCATCAAGGCCATCGGCATCGGCCTGGCCATCGCGGTCGCGATCGACGCGACCATCGTGCGGTCGCTCCTTGTCCCGGCGGTGATGAGGCTGCTGGGCGACGCGAACTGGTGGGCGCCGAAGCCGCTCAGGTGGCTGTATGACCGGATTGGGATCGGGGACCTTGGGGTCCAGCCGCTGCGGCAGGTGCTACCCGTGGTCGTCCAGGTGGCGGAGCGCGCCGAAGAGGTTGCGGTCGGGGCCCGGTAGTCAGGCGGCGCAAGGCGCTTCTCTTATGTGGTCACTCGCGGGTCCGTAGGGCGGTGGGCCTGGTACGGGCTGGCGGTCGTCTGGATCCTCGCCTTGGGGCTCGTCTACGTCGACCGCACACCGTTCGGGTTGGTCTTCGGCCCGCTGTTCTTGCTCTACGGAGCGTCGGGCCTGATCTTTCATGACGATGGCTCCGAGTGGCTGGCACCTCTGTTCGCGATCGGATTTCTCGTGGTCGGAACGGTGTTGACCGCCGCCTCTCTGGCGCTGGTCAGTTAGGGCAAGCGCGCTCGTTCTTAGACGCTGCGCCCGATCCCCGGGTAATTGATGCAAAACCCGTCCTGGTCAAAAGTCAGGTCGGCGACGAAGTCGCGTGACGACGACTCGTACCTGACGATCGAACTCGCGCCGGATCTGTGCACGTACATGTAGCGCTGGCCGCTCGGATGTACGTGCAGGTCCGGCACCGAGACCCAGGCCATCAGGAAGTCGACTGGTTCGCCTCCCTCGAGCAGCCCGTGGCGCAGCACGGGCATCGTGTTGGTGAGCGGCGAGAGGGCCAGGTCGCAGTCCAGCGCGCCGTTGACCGCGGTCATGTCGCCGCCGGGCGGGGGCAGGTCGACCTTGCCGCTAGCCGGCCAGGGTCTCGAGCTTGTAATCCAGCCGGTAGCCCGTCGGCCTCGACCCGATCGCGAGCCCGGTCGCGGTCAGGCGGCCTCGGCCGATGCTGACGTCAGCGAACTCCGCTCCGAGCGGGTCGTCCTTAACCCAGACGATGGATCGGCGCGCCATGTGCCCAAACCATAGGCCCGGCGCCCCAAGCGGCCAATAACCGAAACCAACGCCCGCCGTTACAGCACGTGAGTCCGATGATGCGTGCTGCAGGCCTTGCGTCGCTGTTCTTGTTCACGTTTGCTTGCGGCTCGCCATCGACGTCGACACAGGCATCCGCCGCCAGGACCGGCCAAACATCCACCAACTTCACATTTGACCTGAGATCATCCGCAGCCAATGTCTCGGCGGCCTCGGCCGCGCGAACGGCGAGCTGGATCACATGTTCCGGCGCTATCGGGGCGGCCGATCCCGTAGCGGTGGTTCAGCTGCACTCGGCGGCCGACACGGGCGAGCTCGTCATGCGCGATTACGTGGACCCGCGCAATCCTCGCACCGCCTGTCAGTTTCACACGCAGCAGGCCGGGCACGGATATGGAGTGGCCCAGCTCATCGACGCCCACCACGTGGTGATCGCAAGCAACGACTGCTGCCAGCTCTTCGCGGTGGTCGATCTTCCGCAGGTGCGATTCCATTGGTTCCAGCTGCCGCGCCCGGCAGGCTTCGCGGGGTGGTTGCTGGCTGTCTCTCCCCGGCTCGATGAGGTCGCATGGACGAGCAACAATGACTCGACAGGCGGCGACCGAAGGGTCCATATCACGACCACGGCGGGGGACAAGGTTGTAGCGAATTTGCCGGAAGCGCTCGGCCGGTGCGGCGCCGCGAACATCTCGAAAGACGCGGCTTACACACACTCAGGCGGCCACCTCTATGTGCTGGATCAGCCGCTCCCCGACAACACCCTTCTCGTGTTTCAGGGCAGCAAACAGGTGTTGTTGGTCGCACCCCCAGGAGGGGGGTCTGGAGTTGCGTCGGGTCCACGTCTACGCGCATGGCCGACAGGGACGCAGCCGGAGATGGCGGTGTGGTCGCCAACGTCGGAGACTCTGTTCTACAGGCAGAACGGTGATGTCTGGCGGTGGACGGAAGCCGCGGGATCACAGCGTTACCTATCCGGAGTCAACTGGTATTACCCGACTTTCTCGGCCGATGGCAGCCACCTCGCATACGCCGTGCCGCGGGCTGACGGCCTTCACGACATCTACCTGATCGACGCGGCGCATGGTGGCAGTCCGCAGCTGCTCAAGGGCGCCCGAACCCTGCCGGTCTTCCTGAATTCCACGCAGCTCTGGTACTGGAGCGAGGGCCAGGGCATCTGCGGTGTGGGCATCAATCACCCTCTCGTCTACGACATCACGGACGGTTCCGAGGCCGCAAGCATCATCGATCAGGTGGTTGCCGTCTGGCCGGCGACGAGCTCCAACTTCTGATGCGTAACAACCGCGGAGGCTGGACAGGACCGATTGCACTGTTGGTCTTTGTGGCAAGCGCGTGCGGATCGAGCGCCGGTCCTTCCTCGCAAGTCTCGAGTAGTCCAACCAGTTCTGCAATATCCTCGGCGAGTCGGCTCAGCTCGCCCACCCCATCGGCCGGAGTCGCTGCCAGCCTCACGTGCCACCTGCCGGTTGTTTCGGCTGCCGTCGCCGGTGAGCCGCAGGGTGGTTGGGTCACCTTTCCCGATGGTGTCTTCGCCCGCGACCCCGCCAGCCTTCCCGTTCGCGGAGATGCAAATCTCCCCAGCTACAACCGGGCGATCGGAGCCTGGGTTCCGGTGGAAGCGAACAAGGTCGCGCCGGATGGCCGGAGCTACGTGCTCACCAGTTACAACAGCACCCCGCCTCTTTACCTGGTCGACGCGATGACCGGGAGTCGTCGGCTGATTGTCTCTGAGGAAAATGTAGGGCCGATCCGAGGAAGTGAATGGAAGGTCATCGAATATGCGAGCGAGGGCATTTACCTCTGGACGGGTAATGGCGGGATGGAGATGCCAGTTCCCGGCCTGTGGTTGTTGAATCCCCAAACGGGCAGCATCCGGCTCATTGACGGAAGTCATTACTGGGGGAAGGTCTCGGGTGGCTTCGCTTGGGCACTTGACGAGGCGGGCACCCGAGCCAGCTCGTCGCGGGTACATCGGCTCGACCTCAGGACAGGCGAGGTCAGCACCTTGTATGAATTCAAGACGAACATCGCACTGCTCGCGCCGACTCCCGATGGCGAAATCCTCGTCGACTACGGACAGATCGGTCATCCACAGCTTGCATCTCTCGCTGGGCCCGGCCAGTTTGTCCCAATCGAGCTGCCGCCGGCTTTTCCGCCCATCTACAGCGCGCGTTTGGCGCCCCAGGGTGTCTGGCTCGCCGTCTACGGCGAGCTATGGAGCGGGATCGCGCTCTACGTAAAAGGAGAGGGAGTCACGATCATGGCCCGCAGCGCCTTCGCCCTCGAGGCGGCAGGCGCCTGCGGTTAAGCCCCACGGTGGTTCGGCGAGCCGTTCGGCATCACAATAGGCAGCGTGCCCACCCTGTCGTCCGATGACGCCTTCGCGGAGGTCAAGGCCAAGGTCGACCTGGTCAAGGTCGTCCAGGAGTACGTGCCCCTCACGAAGCGGAACAAGGACTACTGGGGCCTGTGCCCCTTCCACCAGGAGGACAGCCCCAGCTTCCACGTGAATCCGCAGCGGCAGTCGTGGTACTGCTTCGGCTGCGAGCGGAAGGGGGACGTCTTCACGTTCGTCGAGCTGATCGAGAAGACCGACAAGCGGGGGGCGCTGCAGCTCCTGGCCGAGCGGGCCGGGGTCGAGCTGAAGAAGCTCAGCCCGGAGCAAAAGGACCGGGCCGACCTCCGCAAGCGCACCCTCGCGATGCTGAAGCTGGCGGCCCAGTACTACGAGTACGTGCTGTGGAAGCTGCCCGCCGGCGAGCCGGGACGGCGGCTGCTCGAGTCCCGCCACGTCGGGGAGGAGACTTCCCGGCGCTTCCAGCTCGGGTACTGTCCCGCGGGCCGCGGCTTTGCCGAGTACCTGCGCGCCAAGGGCCGCTCGCTTTCCGATGCGCTGGAGGCCGGTCTGATGCGCCGGGACGGGACCGACTTCTTCGCCGAGCGACTCGTGATTCCGATCCGCGACGAGCGCGGTTCTGTGCTCGCGTTCACCGCCCGGACGGTGCGGCAGGACGAGCCGAAGAAGTACATCAACTCGCCGGATTCGCCCACATACATAAAAGGACGGGTGATCTTCGGCCTCGACCTCGCACGTGATGAGATCGCGCGTCGCGGCCACGCAGTCCTGATGGAAGGGCAGTTCGACGTGATCACGGGGCACCAGTTCGCCGTGGCCAACGCCGTGGCCAGCTCCGGCACGGCGCTGACCGAGGACCAGGTCCGCCTGTTGAAGCGGTTCACGGACGAGCTTTTGTTGGTCTTCGACTCGGACCGCGCCGGGCGGGCGGCAATGCGGAAGGCGGCCGCGCTGGCGGCGGCGCACGGCATGCGGACGCG
>VBGV01000016.1 GCA_005880755.1 Chloroflexota bacterium | reverse complement strand
CCCGGTCGCGCGACCGGCGAACGGGGCGCGGTCGAGTGCGCGCGTGCCGGGAAAGAAGGTCACCGCCGGCAACTATCTCGTTCAGCTGCTGGCGGTCAGGCCGGCGGCTTTCGATCGTGTGCGAACCAAGATCACGCCCCAGGAGCTGGACTCAGGCGATCGTGCTGTATTCGTCCGTATGCTGGAAAGCTACGAGCGGGGTGGCCCCGCCGGGATCGAGGCCGATCTGGCCCTTTATCCCGCTGACGAGCAAGACCTGATCAGACGAGCGTGGGCGGCGCCGCCGCCGAATGTTGATGACGAGGTGGCAATCGAGCTGG
>VBGV01000015.1 GCA_005880755.1 Chloroflexota bacterium | reverse complement strand
GCGCACGCACCAGGCCAGGGCCTCGCTCCGGCTGCGTGCCACGCCACCCGCGACGAGGGTGTCGAGGATCGACCGCTCGCTCATTCGCAACCGGGTCATGACCGGGAGGCTGAGCGTGGTGAAGATCTTCTCCTCGTCGCCACACCTCGCCCCCCACGCCACCTTGCGGTCGAACTGGCGCTCGGCCTCGCGGGCGATCCGGATCCGTTCGTCCCGGGTCTCCTCGCGGAAACGCTGGATCCGGGCGGCTCGCGCGGCAGCCCGACCGTCCCCGGACGTGCCGCCGGCGAGCTCGACGTCGGGCAGGGTGCCCAGGACGAGGATCTCCTCTCCGTCCGCCGCCACGTCCGGGGGCCCGACGAACCAACCTTTGGGAACACGGGAGGCGAACCAGGCGCGGACGTCCTCGGGCATTGCGATTACAAGATTACGGCCCGAGGACCTGCCCTGTCCCGAACTTAGGCCGCGGCCTGCTGCGGCCTCGAACCGACGAACTTGAACTCGTCGACGACGATTTCCGTGCGAAACCGCTTGAGGCCCGCCGCGTCCTCCCAGGAACTCGTGCGGAGGCGTCCTTCCGCGTAGACCGCCCTGCCCTTCTTTAGATACTGGCCCGCGAATTCGGCCAGCTTGCCGAAAGCGACCAAGCGGTGGTACTCGGTCTCCTCCTTGGCCTTGCCTTCCTCGTCCTTCCCGAGGTACGTGTGGGTGGCCAGCCTGATGTTGGCGACGTATACGCCTTTCGGGGTCGCCTTGACGTCCGGGTCCGCCGCCAGGTTGCCGATGAGAATGACTTTGTTGACCATCGCAACACCTCCGTGAAATTAAGTCTCAGGTTAGGCATTGGCAGTGAGCGCGCCTACCCAGCCTGTTAAGACCCAAGGAAGACCTCCGGGTCGATCGGCTTGCCGTCGAAGTTGATCTGCAGGTGGACGTGCGGACCGGTCGCGAGCCCGGTTGCTCCGACAAGGCCGATCACCTGACCCGGCGCAACCACGTCGCCCGAGCTGACCCGGAAACCCGAGAGGTGGCAATAGATGGCGCGCACGTGATCATCGACGACAACCACGACGTAGTTGCCCGCACCGGCGGGGTCGTACCCGACCAGCGCCGTGCCCGGTGTCGCTGAATGCACGTCGACCCCCGCGGGTGCGGCCAGGTCTACGCCGGTGTGAGTGTGGTGGGAAGGACACCCGGGGTCGTACGGCTCGAGCTCGAGGTTGGTGCAGCCGAACGGCTGGCTGATGATAGCCCCGATCACCACCGTCGCGACGGGCATGCGCTCGTGGCTCGGCACCTGCATGGCCGTGACGAGCCACACCACGACAGCTCCCACGACGATCGCGACGAGCCGCATCACGCCTTCGCCAGCGCGTGCCCGATATGCGTGAACGCGGTGTGCACGATCGACTCCAGCTTGTGGGAGGCCTTCTCGGACCCGCCGAGAGCTCCCGGCACCTTGAACACGATCAGCAAGGACGCGAGGGCGAAAAGGTGGTGGACCGGGCTGATGCCGTCGTGTTCCAGCGCAAACCCGATGGAGAGCACGAAAAGCTGCGCTGGCTGCATGAACAGGTTCGTTGTGAAGTGCGACGCCCACATCTTCGCCAGGTGTGACGTCTCGGGCAGCATGAAGAGCAATGCGGCGATCGGCGCGGTGACCGCGAGCACGATCAGCACCGCGTAGCGAACCAGGTAGCTGACGGCCAGCACGCCGAATCCCGCGGCCAGGGCGCCGGTGGTGATGATCTCCCACGTCCCCGCGTTGGGGTCGTGGTTGTAGCTTGCGGCGAAGGTGGCGATGTCGTCGTGAACGCTGAAGTTCTGGAGCGTGTGGCAGACGGCGTTCGTGGCCATGACGCCCATCTGGAAAAGAGGCATCGCGAAGTTGATCAGCACCGCGGCCATGAAGATCCGCGGCAGCAGGATGCGCGCGGTGTACTGGGTGAAGAGGCCGTGCCCCCACATGATCCGATACGACGCCCACAGCGCGATCAGGACGAGCGCGGCGTTGGCGATCAGCTGCACTTTTGGTTCGAATCGCTGGATGGTGGCGCTGTTCACGAAATCGCCGCCGGTCTCGAAATCGGTGGTGCTGAGGACGAACTTGAACCAGACGTTCAGCAGCAGGCCGACGCTGTCGTCGAGCAGCCGAGCGAGGATGAGGTTCGGATGGACGATCGTGTAGAGGTAGCCGTCGATCCGGCTCAGCTCCTGGTAGAGGGCCTTGAGCCAGTTGAGATCCACTGGTCGGGAGTCCTAGCGCGTAGGCACTGAGCTGGTCAGGATGCCGACCAGCGAGCTGGCGACCTCGACGCCGATCGTGCCGACCACGATCCGCTGGATCCACTGCTTGGCCGCGAGCGCGGACTTGGTTTCGACCGCCGTTATCTTCCAGATGAACGCGAAGATGAAGGCCAACGCGCCGATCGAGCCGACGAGCGCCTGGCCGATGTGGATCCACGTCGTGATGAGGTTGGTGATGGGCGTTATGTCGGGTTCGCCGGCGAGGAAAAACATGTGTGCCTCCAGAGCTTTTGGAGGCAGGCTACGGACCGACGTGCTATGCAGGAACCCCGGTTGTTAAGGGGCCTGTTTCATCGGTTCCAGCTCACTCCTACGTGCGCGGGTGCATCTGGACCCCGGTGTTCAGCATCGCGACGCGGGACCTGCCGGTTCGCCTCGGAGGCGTCGCTTCCGGCGTCATCAACACGATCCAGGAGATGGGAGGCGTCCTGGCCAGCGCGGTGATCGGCGCGTTCCTCCAGAACCGTCTCGCCGTGGCGCTGCACGACCGGGCGGTGGCCGCCTCCGGCCAGCTACCGGAGCAGTACCGTGCCCAGTTCGTCGACGGTTTCAGCCACGCCGCCCGAACTGGTTTCGAAGTCGGCATCGGACAGTCGGGAGCCAACCTGAATCTTCCGGAGCAGGTGCAGGCGATAGCCCACGATGTCTTCACCCACGCCTTCGTCGACGCGAAGCACCCGACCATGGTCGTGCCGATCGTCATCCTGGTCGTGGCCGCCACGGCTTCGGTCTTCGTCCGGGGCCTGCGGCGCGAGGCGATGGCGGCTCACGAGGAGCAAGCGGCCGTGGCCTAACCTTGTCCTGTGGCGAAAAAGCTCGCCGAGTACGAAGCCAAGCGAGATTTCAAACGCACACCTGAACCCGGCGCCAAGGTCCCCCGCAAGGAGACCAAGGCGCCGCGTTTCGTGGTCCAGGAGCACCACGCCCGCCGGCTGCATTGGGACCTCCGGTTGGAGAAAGACGGCGTTGGCGTGTCCTGGGCGGTCCCCAAAGGCATCCCGCCGGATCCCAAGAAGAATCACCTCGCCGTCCACGTCGAGGACCACCCCCTCGAATACTTCAGGTTTGCGGGCGAAATCCCCAAGGGCGAATATGGCGGCGGCACCGTAAAGATCTGGGACGCAGGCACCTACGAACCCGTGAAGTGGTCCAACCGCGAGGTGATGGTCGACTTCCGGGGCAAGCGCCTGCAAGGCCGCTACGTCCTTTTCCAGACCAATGGCGAGAACTGGATGATCCACCGGATGGATCCTCCCCAGGATCCCGACCGCAAGCCGATGCCCCAAAAGGTCGAGCCAATGCTCGCCAAGCTGGCCGACAAGCTGCCGACTCCCGACAACGCATGGGGCTTCGAGTTCAAGTGGGACGGCATCCGCGCGGTCGCGTTTGTCGACGGCGGGCGCGTCCGCCTGCAGAGCCGCACCGGCGAGGACATCACGCCGCGCTATCCCGAGATCCACCCGATGGGGAGGGCACTCGGCTCGAACGAGGTGATCCTCGACGGCGAGGTCGTCGCACTCGATGAGAAAGGGCGCCCCAGCTTCGAGGAGATCCAGCAGCGCATGGGGCTGACCGCGGAATCGGAGATCCGCCGCAAGATGAAAGAAGTGCCGGTCACCTACATGGTCTTCGACCTGATGTGGCATGACGGCCATTCGCTGATGGAGCAGCCATACATCGAGCGGCGGAAGGCGCTGGCGCAGTTGAAGCTCGCGGGCACGTCGTGGCAGACGCCTCCCTACGAGGCAGGCGGCGGCCAGGCGATGAAGGACGCGAGCGCCAGGGCCGGCCTCGAGGGCGTGATGGCCAAGAAGCTCGACTCGAAATACGAGCCTGGAAAGCGCAGCGGCGCCTGGCAGAAGATCAAGAATCGCAACCG
>VBGV01000014.1 GCA_005880755.1 Chloroflexota bacterium | reverse complement strand
GGCTGGGATGACGAACAGCGGGTTGAAGAAGACCAGGAGCTGCTGCCACCAGTAAGCGAATGGACCGTCGGTGTGCCCGCAGTGGGAGAGGACGTACTCGAAGCTGATCCCGTCGTGCGTCGCCTGCCACGCCAGGTTGGGGACGAACACGAGCGCGGTGATCGCGGCGCCGATCCACGGCCAGGGCGAAAGCAGCATCGACCTGCGATTCGAAACCAGTAGGCCGATGAAGATCGCCACCGGCAAGGCGGCGACCGTGAGCTTGGTTTCAAAGCCGATCCCGACAATGAGTCCGAGCACCAACCACAGTCGCCGCTCTCCGGTGCGGAGCAGGCGGGCGAAGGCCAGGAGTGCGGCGACCCAAACGAGCTGGTCGAAGGTGGCCGTGTGGAACAGGCCGTTGGCGCCGAGGAAGACGGGGGAGAGGAGCAGCGCGAGAGCCGCCCACGCTTGAGCCCGAGTACCTCCGCCGAGCTCGCGGGCGATGAGGGCGGTGAGGACCAGGACGGCGACCCCGCCTAGAGCGGCGGCCAGGCGAAGCGCCACCAGTGAGCCTGGCGCCAGGGCCTGGTCCGCCCCCGCGATCAGTGGGACGAGCGGTGGGAAGTCGACGTAGCCGAAGTCGAGGTGGCGGGATGCGGCGAGAAAGTAGAGCTCGTCGCCGTGCCAGCCGTACCGGTTGGCGAAGGCCATCGTGACGGCCAGCTTGAGCGCCGCGAACAGCCCCACCCATCTCCACGGGATGGGGTGGCGCACGACGACAGGTTACGAGCTACTCACGCCTCGACCCAACCCTCTCCCCTCCCGTGCCCTGCCCGACAGCGTGGAGAGGGCCGGAGAACAAGAAGTCAGGCGGTTCGTCCGTTGAGTCTGTCCCAGTGGGCCTGGCACTCGACGCAGCGCGTCGCCGCCGGCTGGTACTTCAGCCGGGCTTCCGGTATGCGCCGGCCGCAGCCTTCGCAGATCCCGTAGGCCCCGTCGCGCAGCCGCTCGAGGGCCCGCTCGACCTGCTCCCGGTTCTGGTCGAGCAGGTGGACGAGCAGGTCCGTCGTCTCACGGTCAGACAGGGCCTGGGCAAGGTCAGTGTCCTCGGGAATCCCCGTGATCACGCCGCCGGTCACGTCGTTCAATGGGCGGTGCAGGCCGGCCTCCTCGCCGCACTGCGCGGCCAGGAGCTCCAGCCGTCTCCTGTCAGCTTCGAGCCTCTCCGCCGGAGCGTTTTCCGTCTTCTTCCGAACTGCCATTGCGTAAACCCCCCTCCAAACTCATTACCCGGAACGGCAACGTTTGGATTCCGAGAGTCAGAACGCCTGCACCGACACGCGTACCCGCTCCCGCACAATTAGTCGCCGATGCCGTCCCCGCTGCCATTCCCCCGGAAACTCCTGATCGCGATTGCGATCCTGGCCGCGGTGGTCGGTTGCCAGCCGAGTGGCCCGCGTCCGGTGCCGAGCGTACCTCAGATCGGCGGCAATCTCAAGTGCGCGCAGGGCGACCACGGCTACGAGGATCTGCAGGCAGGCTGGGCCTTCTGCTACCCCGGCAGCTGGAAGTACATCGAGCGCTCCCAGGCGATCCAGAGTCCGTCCGGCCTGGACCTGACCTTCGACATCACAAACGTGCCTTGTACCACTCCCCCGTCAGGCCAGCCCCAGTGCTCGCCCGACGCCGGCCTGTTCGCGGTCATGATCATCTCGACCTACCAGCGGGAGGGCTCGGCGGACCTCGCCCACTGGGTGGAGGTGAACCTCAAACCGGTGCCGGACCTGCAGACGATCTCGTGGGGCAACGCGGTCGAGGCCGTGAAGCTGCCGGATGGGCGGCGCATCGCCCTCACGGCGCATCACGTCGTGATCATGGACCTGCACTCGGGCCCGCTGAACCTGGAAAAGGAGATGTCCTCCAGGCTGACCACCTGGAAGTTCAGTCTCTAGGGCCTTTGTTCGCCCCTCACCCCACATCCCTCTCCCCTGAGGGGAGAGGGTGCCTTTGCTACTCCCTCAGTTGGGCCTCCGGAACATCGACTGCATCTTGATCGCCAGGCCCATGTCGCCTTTGATCTTCAGCTTGCCCTGCATGAACGCGGCGGTCGCGTCCATCGCGCCGGTCATGATCTTGACCCAGTCGTGGGCGTCCGCCAGCAGGGTCAGGTTCGCCGGCTCGCCCGGGTCGCCCTTGCCGGACTCGGCCTTGCCGTCGTGGATTCGCACCCACCACTTGCCGCCCGCATCGCCGCTGAGGTCGAACTGGATGGTTGCCTTGGTGGTCGTGGCCTTTTCGGGGATGAGGTAGTTCGGCATGGCATCGACGATCTGGTCGGGGGTCATCTGGACTTCAGACATCGGCTCCTCCAATGCATTCAATAAGGCCCTTCCTTGCCGCGCTCCGCGCGTAAGCAATCGTTTCGTTTTTAGTACGTTCGAGTACGGCCTGGTACTCATCTTAGCCGGGTCATGGACAATGCCGGGGTGGCGATTGAACTCGCGCTGAGCGAGGTTGCGGCGGGTGTGTTCGAGCTTCGCCTGCCGATCCCGTTCGAGGACGGGCTCGTCAACGTCTTCGTGTTTCCGGACGGCCATGAGGCGGACCTGCTGGACTGCGGCATGAACTCCGACGAATCGGTCGAAGCCATCCAGCGGGCGTTGAGGCAGCTCGGCGCCCACCGCTTGCGCCGCCTCGTGGTGACGCACATCCACCCCGACCACTACGGCGCGGCGGGCACGTTCGCGGGCGATGGCCTCGCCGACCTCTACATCCATCGCCTCGAAGTCCCGCTCGTGCATCCGCGCTACGTCGAGCTCGAGCATCTGGTCGAGGAGGTCCTGCATTACCTGCTCGTCAACGGAGTGCCCGCGGACGAAGCCGAAGTCTTGAGCAACTCGCAACGCGCGCTGAGCCAGGTCGTGAAGACGGCCGAGCCGTCGGTGCAGCTCGACGGCGCCGAATCGATCGAGATGGGAAGCCGACGGCTCCGTGTCGAGTGGACGCCAGGCCATTCGCCAGGCCACATCTGCCTCTACGACGGCGCTGATGGATTGCTCTTCGCCGGCGACCACGTCCTGCCCGAGCTCTCGCCGAACATCGGCTTGCATCCCCAGAGCACGCCCGACCCGCTGCACGAATATCTCGAAGGTCTCAAACGCATGGCCGCTCACAAACCAAAACTTGTCCTGCCGGCACATGGCCGCCCGTTCTCCGACATCGCGAGTCGTGTCGATGCGCTGATCTCACACCACCAGCGCCGGATGGATCAAATCGTCGAGATCATCGGGCGCGAAGAAAAATCCGCATGGCAGGTGGCGCTGGACCTGTGGGGCGCGCGCGACAACTTTTATGAGAAGCGGCTCGCTCTCCAGGAAGGTCTGGCCCACCTGCAGGCCCTCGCCGTCGAAGGTCGCGTGAGCAAGTCGGTCACGCCCGCGTCTGTGCGCTGGCGACTCGCTTGAGGCCAAGCGGCAGCAGGTCCGCCGGGTAGCACCCGACTCCGACCACGCCGGGTCCCGCGTGAGCGCCGACCACCGGGCCGAGCGGTTGGATCATCAGAGTCTCGGCGATCGGTTCGAGCTCGCGCGCCACGCGCTCGGCATCCGCCTCGGCGTCGGCATGCCCGACGATCACACACAGTCCCTGGCCGCGATCCAACGCGCGCGTCATTTCAATGACACGGTTGAGTGCACGTTCGAACGTGCGCACCCGCTCGAGCGGCGTGACAAGGCCGTCGCGGATGCACAGCACCGGCTTCACCTGCAGCACCGACCCGAGCAGCGCGCTCGCGCGGCCGATGCGGCCACCACGCCTCAGGAACTCGAGAGTGGCGACCGAGAAATACGTCTGCACGTGCTCGCGCATGTCGTTCACCTTGGCCACGACCGCTTCCGCCCCGGCGCCCTGCGCGACGAGCTC
>VBGV01000013.1 GCA_005880755.1 Chloroflexota bacterium | reverse complement strand
CTTTGTCCGCGTACCGGATGTAGAGGCCGGTCTCCACGCCGAACCCGGTCGCGTAGATGAAGTCGGCGTCATCTTCCCCGGTCGGGATGAGGACCAGCGGCGCGGAACCCGAACGGCGTGGCTTACCCCGGCGCTGAGCAAGCGGCTCGACATGTTCGGTGTCGCGCCATAAGCCGGCGGTTTCGACCGCATGCGCGACAGCCTGCAGCAGCGCGTCGTCGCCGCGGCCTCGCGGCCTCCCTTTGCCGCGGCCTTCCAGGTTCAGCTTTTCCTGGACTTCGTACCCGCTCGTGTAAGCCACCTCGTAGCCGAGGTCTCGCAACTGGGCCAGGTCGCGGCGGAGTGTGCGGTCGGAGACGCCGGCGCGGTCAGCGAGCTCGAGGGGATTGAGGCCAGGCTCGGAGATGATCGCGGCCAGAACTCTCAACAGCCGAGCCAGCCGCTCCGCTCGGTTCAACGTCTGTCCGCGGCTAAGACGAGGTTGAGCCTAAGGCCGGATTCACTCCG
Source organism: Chloroflexota bacterium (assembly GCA_005880755.1). GTDB lineage: Bacteria > Chloroflexota > Dormibacteria > Dormibacterales > Dormibacteraceae > 40CM-4-65-16. Next base: position 5,050 of record VBGV01000013.1, on the reverse strand, counting down.
GCCGTCCCCCAGACCTCTCATTCCAAACGCCTCCCATCGTTGCTGGTGCAGGAGGGGGTTCCGCGGGGGAGGACAGCGTCCTCACCCGCGCTTTAGCTGATTTCTTCCCAAGAGGTGGTGGGGTTCCCCTCGAACGGGTCCGGTTCAGCCTCTTCCTGGTTACCCACCTTCTGGTGGAACCTGCTGGCGATCATCTGGTAGGCCATCGCCTTCGGGATGCCGAGCTTGGTAAGCGACTTCACCTCGTCGGCCATCACTTTGTCGCGGGCTGCCTCGATGGCCGCGAGCACCTCTTCGATCGACGCGGTCTTTTTGACCATTGGCGTCCACATTCTACCGGGCCATGGCGACCCTCCCCTCGCCGGCTGAGTCTCAACCGGGCTTTAGACTTGTCTCGTAACTCCGGCCGTTCGTGGTGGGGGGTCTGGATGGCGACCGAATACGCTCCCGACAAGATCCGAAACGTGGTCCTGCTGGGCCACTCGCATGACGGCAAGACCACGCTCGCGGAGGCGATGCTGTTCGCGGCCGGCGCCGTTCCTCGAATGGGCTCGCCCGATCAGTCGACGGCGACCACAGACTTCGAACCCGAGGAACAGAAAAGGAAGATCTCGATCAACCTCGGCATCGCCTTTGCCGAGCACAACGGCTACAAGATCAACATCCTCGACGCGCCCGGCTTCTTCGACTTTGCGGGCCAGGTCGTCAGCGGCCTGCGCGCGGCCGAGGGCGCGGTGGTCGTGGTCGGGCCGACCCCGCAGCTCGCCGTCGGCACCGAGGTCGCGTGGGAGCAGGTCAACCGGACGAACAAGCCCCGCATCGTCGTCGTGAACAAGCTGGACAAAGAGAATTCCGACTTCTACGGCGCGGTAGCCGCGATGCGCGGCACGCTGACACCCCGGCCGTTCCCGCTGCACCTTCCGATCGGTGCCGAGCACGAGTTCCGCGGCATTGTCGACCTGCTGCACCTGAAGGCGTTCGTGACCGCCGACGACGGCCAGGGGAGCGAGGTGCCGATCCCCGACGATATGAAGCAGCGAGTCGACGAGTACCGCGGCCAGCTCATCGAGGCAGCCGCGGAGAGCGACGACTCGCTGCTCGAGAAGTACCTGGACGCCGGGACGTTGAACGAAGAGGAGATCCAGCGCGGGTTGCGCGAGGGCATCCTCGAGGGCAAGGTTGCGCCAGTAGTCTGCTGCTCGGCCACGAAACTCCTCGGCGTGCGGACCCTGATGTCGACGATCGCCGAGCTGATGCCGCCGCCCGAGGTCGAGCCTGACAAGCCGGTGAAGGCCTTCGTGTTCAGCACTGGCGGGGACCAGTTCGGCCGTGTGAGCTATTTCAAGGTCGTCGCCGGCACCTTGAAGGCCGACGCGCACCTGCCCAACCTCAGTCGCGGTGGAGAAGAGCGCCTCGCTCAGATCTTCTTCCCGCGAGGCAAGGAGCACGTCGCCACAACCGAGGTGCGGTCAGGCGACATCGCAGCCGCGACCAAGCTAGCGCACACGTTCACCGGCGACACCCTGGGCCTGAAGGACGGGGGTCCGCTGCTGCCCCTGGATCTTCCCGGCCTGGCCTACAGCGTGGCGATCACACCGAAGGCGCGAGGCGACGAGGAGAAGATCTCGAGCGGCCTGGCCCGTCTCAGCGAAGAAGATCCGACGTTGCACGTGGAACGTGTGGAGGAGACCAAGCAGCTGGTGATCGCCGGCCTGGGCGACGTGCACCTGGATGTCACCCTCGAGAAGCTCAAGCGCAAGTACGGCGTAGAGGCGACGACGCAGGTCCCTCGCGTCGCCTACCGCGAGACGGTCTCGGGCCACAGCCGGGCCGAGGGCCGGCACGTCAAGCAGTCCGGCGGCCACGGCCAGTACGGGATCTGCGTGATCGAGGTCGCTCCGACGAAGCGAGGCGAAGGCTTCGTGTGGGAGGACAAGATCTTCGGCGGGGCCATCCCGCAGAACTTCCGGGCATCGGTCCAGAAAGGGATCGTCGACAACATGGCCAAGGGCGTAGTCGCCGGCTATCCAATGGTCGACGTCAAGGTAACCCTCGTCGACGGGAAATTCCACCAGGTCGACTCCAACGATATGGCGTTCCAGATCGCCGGCTCGCTCGCGATCCGCAAGGGGGCTCTCGAAGCCGGTCCGGTCCTGCTGGAGCCGCTCGTCGAGGCGACCATCCACGTGCCGGAGAAGTACCTCGGCGACATCATGTCTGACATCAACGGGCGCCGCGGCAAGATCCTCGGCACGGAGCCGACCGACGGCTACCAGGACGTGAAGGCGATGGTGCCGGAGTCGGAGATGCTGCGCTTCGCGCTCGACCTGCGCTCGATCACGCAGGGTCGCGGCAGCTTCTCGAAGAAGTTCTCCCACTACGAGGAGATGCCCGCGCATCTGGCGAAGGGAATCATCGAAGAGTTCCAGAAGCAGCACGAGGCGGCGAGCTAAGGGTCGTCTGACCGGGGTCAGCTCGACAAGGCGCGGCATCGGCGCCCGGTGCCAAGGAGCCGACGAGCAAGCGAAGGAGCGCATACCTGCTGCGGTCCCCGCATCGTCGTGCGGGGCTACTGACTGAGCTCGCGGAGTCGGCGACGCCGGCATCAGCGAAGCCCGGGCGCCTAGGCCGATGCATTGTCGAGCGTTTCCCCGGGCGGACGACCCTTATCGCCTAGTATCGGCTGCGTGACCGCCCCGAGCGCCCACGACGTAGTCGTGATCGGCGGCGGCGTGACCGGTGCCGGCATCGCGCGCGACCTCTCTTTACGCGGGCTTTCGGTCCTGCTGTTCGAAAAAGGCGACTGGGGGGCCGGCACCAGTGGCTCCTCGAGCTGGATGATCCACGGCGGGCCGCGCTACCTCGAGTTCGATTGGGACACGACCCGGTTGTCGTGCGTCGACGCCGGGCACATCGTGACGATCGCCCGCAACCTGGTCTACCGGGTGGTCTTTCTGATCCCGGTCATGCCGCATGACCGCAACAACATCGAGCGCATGGAGACGGCCATGGAGGTGTACGACCGCTTCCAGCCGCTGAAGCACGCGCATCCCCACCGGCGCCTCACCGGCAAAGAGGCGCTTCAAGCCGAGCCCGGTCTGTCGCCTGACGTGATCGCCGCGGTGACGATGGAGGAGTGGGGTGTCGACCCCCACCGGCTCGTGTACGCCAACGTCCAGGATGCGGTCGCCCATGGTGCGCGGGCTCTCAACCACACACGGGTGACGGAGCTGGTCAAGGATGGAGGCAAGGTGCTCGGAGTGCGCTACCGAACTGCGGATGGCGCGACTTCGGAGGCGCGCGCGCGAGCGGTCGTCAACGCGACCGGCCCGTGGTCGCCTGAGCTCGGCGCTATGGCGGGCGTAGACATTCGCCTGCGCCCGGCGAAGGGCATCCACATCATCTACCCGCACCGAATCTCGAATTTTTCGATCAGCGCAGAGTCGGTCGACGGGCGCGACCTGCTGATGGTCGCGCACGCTGGCTTCACCCTACTCGGCACGACCGACGACGACTTCTACGGCGACCTGGACTCGGTCGACGTGCTGGAGGACGAGGTCGATTACCTGCTGCAGGGATTCGAGCGCGTCTTTCCACGGATACGCGACTACCGACCGGTTCGTACGACGACCGGCGTGCGCCCGACCCTGTTCAAGTGGCGGAAATATGAGGATGAGCTTTCGCGGCGTTATGAGGTGATCGACCATGCCAGTCAGGACGCGGACGGGTTCATCACCATCGCCGGTGGCAAGCTGTCGATGTACCGCCTGATGGCCGAGGAGACCTCGGACGCCGTCTGCCGGAAGTTGGGCCACCAGGTGGCGAGCACGACCGCGTCGCGACCCTTGCCCGGGAATGAGTCCGATCCCGAGCCGCCCGCGGAGCTGGCCGCGCGATGCAGCATCTCCGCGTTGGCCGCGATGAAGTTGCAGAGCCGCCACGGAACCAACGCCGAAAAGGTTCTTGACGAGGGTGGAACGTCTCGAATCCTCTGTCGATGCGAGCCCGTCACCGAGGCCGAGCTGGTTTACGCTGCGCGACGCGAGCAGGTGCGCACGCTTGCGGACGCGTTTCGGCGCGTCGGTGTGGCGGCGGGACCATGCGCCGGTGCCGCCTGCATCCTGCGGACGGCGGAGGTGATCGGCAGGGAGCTCGGCTGGAGCGCGTCGCAGCGGTTTGACGCCGCGCGCGAGTTCGTGCGCGGTGCGTGGTTGGGACGTGCACCAGTCCTCAACCAGGCTGGTTGGGCGCAGGAAGAGCTCGCGCAGGGCGCCATGCGGGGGCTGATGGGTTTCGATGGCTCGCGCTGACGCGCTCGCGCGGCTCGCGTGGGCTTATGGAATCCATCAGGCGCGACGGCGCCTGACGCGACGGCGATCGCAGCTCGCTGACCTCGTCGAGACATACGCGGCGGACGGTATCCGCGCCGTCGAGCCACAGATGCGCGAGCGCCACCCACACCTTGTGAGCTGCATCAACTGCGGTCTGTGCGCGCTGGCCGCGGGCCGCCTCGGCAAGACGCGACTACCAGATCTCGCTTCCTCTTACATGCGCCTTTACGCGCGGCTCAGCGAAGCGTCCTCTGACTTGGCGGGGGACGGCGGCGCTGCTCCGGACCTGGCCGCGGCAGCTTCGGTCTGCCCGGTGGGGCTGCCGCTCGACGAGGTGGCGGCGGTCGTGCGGCGGATGACGACACGCTGAGGTCGGGGCGAAAGCCTCCAGGCCGAAACCCCGATCCGGATTATCGCTTCGACCTCGCCCGGACTTTGATGATCCAGGCTCCGGACCACCTCTGAGGATCGCCACACCCCTCCTGGAGGTGGCCGGTTCGTCGTTGCTGACTCCTTCGACGCGCGCCGCGCCGGCAGGTCCGACTGCGCCAGGACTTGCGGGTTATCCACATTCTGTATACAGTCTGGGGAGATCACACAACATCTAGCGCCAATGGTCAAGAGGTTCTTTAGGCCGCTGCGCGGCTGGCCGATCGTGGAAACGTTCGTTTTGCGCCTGGCGGGGCACTTCACGACCTGGCCGGCGGATGACTTCGGCC
>VBGV01000012.1 GCA_005880755.1 Chloroflexota bacterium | reverse complement strand
GTCGACGAGCTCGACCTGAAGCCCGGCATGCCCGCGATCGCGGTCGTCAAGGCGACCAATGTCAGTGTGGAGCTGCCTCGTGGCTAGAGCGCTCGCCGTCTTGATCGCACTCTTTTCTTTGGCGGCGTGTATCGGGCCGCATGAAGATTGCGCGCTGATGGCCTGCCGTCAAAGACCAGTAGGTCCCTTGACAGTCTTCGCGGCCGCCTCTCTTCAGCCGGCATTCGACAAGATCGCTGCGCAGCTTTACGTCGATGCAACCTTCAACTACGCGGGTACCCAGACGCTTGCCGCGCAACTCGCCCAGGGTGCGGAGGCTGACGTCTTCGCCTCCGCTGACAAGACTCACATGAAGACACTCCTGGACGCGGGCCTGATCGCCGGCGCTCCCCAGGTCTTCGCACACAACCGGCTCGAGATCGCGGTCGCCAATGGCAACCCGAAGGGCATCCACTCCCTGGCCGACCTCGCCCGCCCAGGCCTTGTCGTTGTGCTGGCTGATCCTTCAGTGCCGGCCGGCAAATACGCCCAACAGGCTCTGGCCAAAGCCAACGTGACAGTCCATCCCGCAAGCCTCGAGCCGCAGGTCACTGCCGTTTTGAGCAAAGTTGCCCTCGGCGAGGCCGATGCCGGGATCGTCTACGTCAGCGACGTCGTCACCAGCCAAAAGGTTCAGGGCGTCCCGATTCCTGACAGTCAGAACGTGGTCGCCGATTACCCCATCGCCGCGCTGAAGAACGCGCAGCACAACAGCAACGCCGAAGCCTTCATCGCCTTTGTCCTGGCACCGGACGGGCAGTCGATCCTCAAAGCCGCGGGCTTCGAGCCCGCGTGAGCCGGGCGCGCGTCCCAGCGCCATTGATGGCGCTGGCGGGGCTCGGCCTCCTCCTCTTCCTCCTCCCCCTCGCCAGCCTTGTCGTCCGCGCGCCCTGGGGTCAGGTCGGACAGGAACTGCTCGCGCCCGAGACCGCGACCGCGCTGGGACTCTCCATCTTCTGTTCGGTCACGGCGACCGCGATCGCGCTCGTGCTCGGGATTCCGCTCGCCTTCGTCCTCTCCAGGACCGCAGGCACGCTGCGCAGGGTCCTGCGTGCACTCACCACGCTCCCGATGGTGCTTCCCCCGGTGGTCGGTGGCGTGGCGCTGCTCCTGGCCTTCGGCAGGCGCGGACTGCTCGGCGGGCCGCTCTACCAGCTCTTCGGCGTGCAGATCCCCTTCACCACCACGGCCGCCGTCATCGCGGAGACCTTCGTCGCGATGCCATTCCTGGTGATCGCCATCGAAGGCGGGCTTCGCGCGCTCGACCAGCGCTACGAAGAGGCGGCACGCGCCCTCGGCGCCAGCAGCTGGAAGGTTTTCGCGCGCGTGACTCTTCCTCTACTAAGGCCCGCGATCTTCTCCGGCGCTGTCCTGTGCTGGGCACGTGCGCTCGGCGAGTTTGGAGCCACGATCACTTTTGCCGGCAACCTTCCCGGCCGCACCCAGACGGTGCCGCTGGCGGTCTATATCGCGTTGGAGTCGAAGCCGGAAGGCGCGATCGTGCTGAGCCTGGTTCTGGTCGCAGTGTCGCTCGCGATCCTCATCGGCCTGCGCGACCGCTGGCTCGGCGAACCTTGAGCCTCCACGCCACCATCAATGTCGAGCGCAACGGCTTCGCGCTCAGCGTCGATATGACGGTCTTCGATGGCGAGACCGTCGCGGTCCTTGGTCCCAATGGAGCCGGCAAGACGACGCTTCTCCGAGCGCTCGCTGGTCTCGTGCGCATCACAGGCCACGTCGAGCTCGACGGCGACGTGTTTGACGATTCGGCGACCGACCGCCACGTTCCGACCGAGGAGCGACAGGTCGGACTTGTCTTCCAGGACCACGTGCTGTTCCCGCACATGACGGTCCTCCAGAACGTTGCGTTCGGGCTGCGACGCGACGGCGAGCGAATTGCCAGCGCTTGGCTCGAGCGCGCCGGCCTGGGTGACAAGATCAATGCGCTGCCCAGTCAGCTCTCGGGCGGACAGGCCCAGCGCGTGGCGTTGCTGCGCACCCTCGTGACCGAGCCTCGACTTCTCCTCCTTGACGAACCGCTATCGGCGCTCGACGTCAGCATCCGCGCCGAGGTCCGGCGCGATCTCGCGCGCCAGCTCGCGGCGTTCAAAGGCATCCGCATCCTGGTCACCCACGACCCGCTCGAAGCGATCGCTCTCGCCGATCGCCTGGTGGTGCTCGAGGGGGGCAAGATCGTCCAGAGTGGATCGCCCATCGAGGTCACGGCCAAACCGCGCTCGCGCTTCGTGGCCGACCTCGCCGGCGTCAACCTTCTACGTGGCCGGGGTAGGGGCGACCACATCGAACTCGACAACGGAGCGACCATCGCGGCTCCGGGTGCCGGCGAGGACGACGTTTTTGCGGTCATCCACCCGCACGCCGTGGCGCTGTATCGCGCCAAACCTGAAGGCACTCCGCGCAACGTCTGGCCTGCGCGCGTTGAAGATCTCGACCTCCACGCCGAACGTGTGAGGGTTCGGCTCGGCGGACCTGTGCCGTTGGTGGCGGAAGTCACCACGTCAGCGGTGCGCGACCTGCACCTCGAGCCAGGCACGGATGCCTGGGTCGCGGTGAAGGCGACGGAAATCTCCGTCTATCCCGCGTAGGATCACGGCACGGTGACCAGGCTGGTCCCGATGTCGAGCGTTGACGCCGCGTGGTTGGGGATGGAAGACCCGACCAACCTGATGATGGTGACGGGAGTCCTGGCGCTCGACGGCAAGGTCGACATCAAACGGCTGCGCACGCTGCTCGACACGCGCCTCGCTCCATTCGGTCGCTTCCACCAGCGCGTGGCGCGACCTCGCATGCGCGGCGGCATGCTGCACTGGCAGGACGATTCGCAGTTCGACATCGACAACCATGTGAGCCACATCGCGCTCCCGCCACCCGGCGGAGAGAAAGCACTGCGCGAGCTCGTCAGCGAGCTGATGAGCACACCGCTGGACACGACCAAGCCGCTGTGGCACGTGCACCTGGTCGACGGATACGCCCACGGATCGGTCGTCCTCGCTCGCATCCACCACTCGATCGCCGACGGAATCGCGCTCGTCCGCGTGATGCTCTCGCTCACCGACGCAACACCAACCCCCAAACCGGCGAAACGCAAGGTTGAGAGCACCAACCACGCAGGACCCCTGGACTGGCTGCCTGGCCTGCTCGACAACCCGGCGCGGCTCGCCGACCTCGCGCGGCTCGGGGTCCAGGGCGCGTACCGGCTCGGCCGCATGGTCGTGCTGCCTCCCGATCCACCGACCGCCTTCAAAGGCGAGCTCGGACGTCGCAAGCGCGCGGCGTGGTCGGCGCCCCTTCCGCTCGAGGACTTCAGGGCGGTCGGGAAAGCATTTGGCGCCACGGTCAATGACGTGCTCGTGGCCACCGCGACCGGCGCGCTGCGCCGCTACCTCGAAAATCGAGGCGAGCCGACCAAAGGTGTCGCGATTCGCGCCTCGGTGCCGGTCAACCTGCGGCCGCTCGAACAGGCGCACAAGATGGGCAACTCGTTCGGGCTCGTGTTTCTCACCCTGCCCATCGGCATCTCCGACCCGGTCAAGCGCCTTCGCTCGATCAAGAAGGAGATGGACGAGCTGAAGCGATCGCCCGAAGCGCTGATGGCCTTCGCCGTGCTGAACGTCATGGGCTACACCCCGGTCGCGGTGGAGAAGGCCGGCCTGCGTTTCTTCGGCAGCAAGGCCACCGCCGTGCTCACCAACGTACCGGGGCCGCGCGAATCGCTCTACCTCGCGGGCCGGAAGCTGGACAGCGTGATGTTCTGGGTGCCCCAGTCGGGGCACCTCGGCCTGGGCATCAGCATCCTCAGCTAC
>VBGV01000171.1 GCA_005880755.1 Chloroflexota bacterium | reverse complement strand
GCTCTGTTCCGCAGCGCGGACCTCCGCGAAGACGTCCGGATGCTCCTTGCGGAAGTTCGCTCCGCCAATCCCAGGACCGACCAGCACAAGCTTGGAGATGCGTTCGGCGTGCTCCAGGGCGAAATCGATGGCGAGCATCGCGCCGAGCGAGCAGCCGACCAGGTGTGCCGGCTTCAAGTGAAGTTCATCCATCAGCGCAAGAAGGTCGGCGACCGGCGACCACCGAACTCGCGGGAGCTCCGATTTTCCAAAACCGCGCACCTCGGGACGGATCACGTCGAAGTGCTTCGCGAACGCGCCGGCCTGCGGTTCCCACATTCGCGAGTCGGCGGTGCCCGCATGCAACAACACCACAGGAAAACCTTGACCGGCCCGCTCGTAATGGATACGCGCGCCGTGGATCGTGGTTTCCATCAGACCAGCGCAGTAAGAAGGGCTTTGAACTTCAACTCCGTTTCGTCGAGCTCGCGAGCCGGATCCGAGTCCGGCATCACGCCTACGCCTGCGTAGAGCCGCGCGCCATCCTCCCACAGCAGCCCGCACCGCAGAGCGACCGCGAGCTCGCCGTCGCCGCGACCGTCGATCCATCCGACGGCGCCTGCGTACCAACCGCGCTCCATGCCCTCGAGCTCGTCGATCAGCACGTCCGCCGCCTCGCGCGGCCAGCCGCCGACGGCGGGCGTTGGATGCAACGCCGACGCAAGCGTGAGCACGTCGGCGGCCGGCTGACTCAGCTGCGCGTCGACGCTCGTCGCGAGGTGCTGGATGTTGGTGAAGCGCACGACCTCGGGCTCACGCGCCTCGACCTTGGATGCAAACGGGCGCAGCGCTTCAACCACGAAATTCGCGACAACGCGGTGCTCGACTGCATCCTTGGCGCTTTGAGTCAGCTGCCGAGCCAGGTGTTCGTCATCCGCGTCAGTCGCGCCGCGCGCGATCGATCCCGCCATCGGCTGCGCGAAGGCGTGACTGCCCGATCGGCGGACCAGCAGCTCCGGCGACGCACCGGCGAATGCGGTGCCGTCGGCGCCTGCGATGAGATAGGTGAAGCACGACGGATATGCGGCGCGCAGGCCCCGGAGGACCATCCCCGCGGAGACGACGCCATCGCCGCGGGCCAGCACCTCGCGCGCGAGGACGACCTTCTCCGCCTGACCGGCGCGGAGCCGGGCCGCGGCAGATTCCACAGCGGCAGTCCACGCGAGCGGGTTGCGGATCGGCGTCACCTCGAGGTGGCGGGCGGCGGGCGCGCCCATCGCCGGCGCCGACAGGTCGAGGAGCGATTCCGCGTCGGGTGCCGCCGCGGTGACGAACGTCCGGCCGCGCCTTCGCATGACCGCGAGTGCGGGGACGCGAAAAAGGAGCGATGGAAAACCCGACCATGCGCCGCCGGGGTCGCGGTCGGGCCTATAGGCAAAGCCTCCGACCGCCACCGCCGCGGGGGACAGGCCCATGCGCCGCCACATTCGCGATGCGGCGAGAACGCGATCGTCGCCGGATTCGAAATCGATCGTCTTGCCGTCGACATCCTCGAGCGCGACTCCACCCGGCGCCGAAACGATGTCGAAGGCGCGCCCGATCGCTGCCACGCTGACGGCGTCGGGCATCGGCCGCTCGATCAGCATCACCTCGTGACCCGCGTCTCTGGTGGCGCTCACGAGATCCACCAGGTCGGGATTCCGATCGAGTTCCCACGTGCGGACGGGCGCTGTGGTGATCATCCGCGCTTCTCGATGTGCTCCCGTGCTGCGCGGAGGAGGGTGCGCTCGAAGTGGTGGCGGACCAGCGTCCCGCTGGCCTCGAGCAGGTCGTTGAACGTCTGCAGCAGCTTCCGCTCCGCGGCCTCGGTCTCACCGCCCTCGGCCTGGATGCGCTCGCGCACGTAGTGGTCGAACAGGTCGACTGCCTGGCGCGCCGTGCGGTCGACCGCGGCCGCGTGCTCCTTGCCGAGCTCGATGAGAGATCCGATCGGCACCCCGGCGGCGATCAGCTTCATGCCTGCGGCGATCGCCTCGAGGTCGTCGGCCGGGTAGAGCGGCTCGTCCCCGCCTTCGATCGGGACCAGCAGGCCCGCTTGCTGGAGGCTGCGCAGGAGCGGCTCCGCGACCCCGCTCCGCTCCGCCAGCTCGCCCAGGGTCAGCGTCTGGGGCGCGGCGGGCCGGGTGACGGCTGCGACGAGCGCCTCGTCCGAGGCCTCGAGCTCGCCTGCGAGAAAGCGCTGGATCACCGTCAGCGTGAAGCCCTGCTGCTGGAGCTCCTTGATCCTCTTCAGCCTCTCGACGTGGGCCTCGCCGTACCAGGTCACGCGACCCTCCCGGCGCGGTGAGTCGAGCAAGCCCTTGCCCTGGTAGAAGCGGATCGTGTCCACGGCCACGCCGGCGGCCCGGGCCAACTGTTCGATCCGGTACTCCATGAGTACTTACTCTAACGATCGCGACAAGGGCGCCCTAGCTCCCTGATTACGCGCCGCTGACGCCAGAGGAGCCGTATCCGCAGGCGTGATAAGCGCCGCTGGATACAACGAGGCGAAATCGGTCGGCCTAGCCGAACGTGTTCCAGTAGTACATCCGGTCGATGCGCATGTTGTACGGCGCGCCGTTCCGGACCAGGTAGCGCGCCGCGGCGAGGATCGAGTCGTGAGGGTCGTGGATGTCTCCGCCCTGCCCATATTGGGTCCAGGTGCTGGGCAAGAACTGCATGGGACCTTGCGCGCCGGCTGAGGAAGTGTCCTTGACGTGGCCGAAGTTGCTCTCGATGTAGTTGATCGACGCCAGGTAGCTGGGGTCGACCCCATAACGCCGTGAAGCCTCGGCGTAGTACGAGCGCAGCGCACTCAACGGCGCAGCGTCGTTATACGGATGAGTGAAGTGGGGGTTCACCAGGTAGTACTCGTCGATGCCCGCGAGGATGTAGATCGAGTGCAGGGCGGCGATCGAATTCTCCATCGGTCCCTGCACACGTGCGGGGATGAGTGGGATGACCGCGGACTCGACGCTGGAATATCCGGCCAGCTCGTAGACCCGAAGCTGTTCCTGGCGGGCCGCCTGGCGGAAGCTGAAACGGGCTGATTCGATTGCCAGCTCGAGGCGGACGCTGTCGGCAAGACCCGACGCCTTCTGCGCCAGCAGCGCGTCAAGACGGCTTGATGCGTCCTGCATCGCCAGCTCGGCGGCGATTATCCGCGCCGCTTCGTGATGCGCGTTGGGCCCCGCGCCAGGGTCCTGAGCCGCAGCTACCCGCGGCAGCATCGCCAGGACCACGGCAACCACAACCGTGAGGCGAAGTCGGATCAGGCCGTCTGCTCCGCCGCTTCGATTTTGAGAGGCTCGAGCACCGGCGGGAGCGGGATTTCTTCGGGGTACGGATCGCTGGTCGTCGGTTCGCGCAGTCCGACCGAGTCGAGCAGCCCGCCGATCTCGTCGCCGACCAGCTCACCCTGCGCCATCAGCGCCTCGGCCGCCAGGTCGATCGCCTCTTTGTTGACGTTCATCACGCGCCAGTCGTCGATGTAGGCGGCGCCCAGCACCTGCGCCACCGCCTGTCGCGAGCGCGGGTTGCCGAGGGCCTTGCCGGCCGCCGTCTCCACACCAAGCAGGTCATTGCCGAGGAAGGCCGCGACCGAGATCAGGTACTCGCCGATGCTGACCGCGAGGCGCGACCGCTGCATGGGCAGCGGGTCCGGCCCCATGCCCCACACAGAGATCATGTGAGCGGCGAGCTCGGTCGCCTGGACGAGGTCCATGCTCACGCCGTTGGAGTTCTCGCCGTAGAACGCGCGCTCTGACGCGATGGCGCCGAGCGTGTGGCGAAGCTGGCCCGCGGCGTGGGAGCGGAAATGCGAGAACTCTTCCTGCCTTGCGACAGAACGGTGATGGCCGAGCGAACCGGATCGCATCTTGATGGACAGCCGCACGGAAACCGCGTCCGGCAAGAAATAGCGTGCCGCGACAGCGTGGCCCAGCTCATGCCGCGCGACTGCCAGGCGCTCGCGCTCCGTGTACACGACGGGGTGCGCCAGGCCCGCCTCGATGTTGCCCATCGCCTCCCGAATGTCGCGCCAGGTGAAAGCCTCGCGGTTGTCCTGGAACGCATACATCAGCGCAAGGGAGAGCGCCTGCTCGATCATGGCCGGCGAGTAACCGTCGGCGACCCGCGCGAATTCGTCGCGCCGAGCGGGCGTGTCCAGCTCGGGATCGTGCCTCTTCTTCGCGAAGTACAGGTCTGCGATGTCCTTGCGGTCGTCTTTGGTCGGCATCCGGAAGATGATCTGGCGACCAAACCGGCCCGGCCGCACGACCGCCTCGTCCAGGACCTGCGGCCGGTTCGTCGCGCCGACGAACAGGATGTTGTAGCGAGGAGCGCGCAGGATCGGGACGCGCAGCTTGATCCTGGTTCCGTTCGCGCCAATCTGTCTGGGCACGAACAGCCCGTCGAGCGAGATGTTGACGAAGCGGCGCCCCATCTGCCTGAAGTAGCCGGGGTTGTCCACGCCGTCCATCATCACCAACAGCGTGTTGAGGCCCAGCTGGCCGCCGCCGAACATGCCACCCATGCCGCCGGCGCCTCCGCCGCCCATCCCGCTACGACGATTGCCCAAGGCATCGAACTCGTCGATGAAGACGATGCTTCCGCCCCAGCGCTTGGCTCGGCTCTTGGCGGCTCGTACCGTCATGAAGACGTTGAGCGCGTCCATACCGAGGAACATGCCTTGAAAGGAGGAGCCCGAGGTGATGATGATCGGCACATGCATCGATGAAGCGATGCCTTTGGCCAACATCGTCTTGCCGGTGCCTGGAGGGCCGACCATGAGCACGCCTCGCTCGCGCTTGCCGCCGGCGCGCACGTAGTTCCGACCCTGCTCCATCAACGTCAGGATCCGGCGCATCTCCTCGACAGCCGATTTCTGGCCGCGCACGTCTTCGATCTTGACCTCGTAGTTGGCCTCTCCCGGATCCACATAGTTGCGTCCGATGCGCCCGTAGATGAAGAAAGCTCCGAAGAACAGCATGAAGTTGGCGACCATGATCACCAGGAAGTACGCCAGCTGGGGTATGGCGGCGGCAATGACGCCGGGCAGGGCGTCCATCGCTTCCAGCGGGCCCAGGCCGAAGAACACGAAGTAGATCGCGAAGTAGATGCCAAGGATGATCGCCAACGAGCGGATACGTCTCCAGAACAGAGCCCGGTTGGTTTCGAGGGTCCGTTCGTCAGGATCGTCCTCAGGCGCCATGCGTTCACTGAGGATCAGCCAGCGCTTGAAGAGGGTGAAAATTCCGCGGACTACAAGCATCGCGATGACCGCGTAAACGAGGGACCACGCGATGCCAAGCTGGAGTCCGATCAGCGCGAAAGCGAAGGACGAGGCGCCGACGAAAATCGTGAAGATCCAGAAGATGATCACGGCGGGGTCAACTCCTTATACACGCTGGGGTTTCGGACAGCGAGAAACACCACGATAGCGAGACCGACGCCGATCAGCACGTCGCCCGGGCTGTAGGCCTCCGGCGACGGGTACAGGGAGATCCAGTCGCCCAGCAGGTTGAGGTGGGTTCCGCTGCCCATGACCGTGTACTGGCCCACGTTCCCACGCCGCAGCAGCGAACCCGCGAGCTCCGGCGCCACCGGCATTCGTGCTCCGTTGACGACGATCACAAGCAGGTTCAGCGCGGCGCCGGCGGTGATCAGCCAGATTCCCCGCAAGCGGTCGAACTGCCAGATCGTCCAGGCCACGATCGCCGCGAGGGAGAGGACGTACAGGTAGCGCGCGCCGTCGACGCGATTCAGCGGCGTCAGGACGACGCTTTCTCGAACCACCACGGCGGCCAGGATCAGCCATGGCCAGCGGAACCGGAGCTTCGCGAGGTTGCCGATCTTGCCGCCGGTGATCACGCCGAACACGAGCCCGATGACGATCGCAAAGAGCCAGAGCATTGACTACTACTGCGAGGCGAGTCGAGAGGCGGCTCCCGCCAGGACCTTGACGCCCACGGGCAGCGCGGCCTCGTCGATCCGGAATCCCGGCGAGTGATGCGCCGCCGGCGCTTCACCCTCGGGCTTGGCTCCCAGCATGAAGTAGCAGCCGGGGATGCGCGTCAGAAACTCCGCGAAATCGTCGCTCACCGTCAGCGGCCGGCCGAGCAGGCTCGCCCGGTCGCCGATGAGCTCGTGGCCGACTTCGAGCACCGTGCGTGTCACGTTTGGTTCGTTCATCAGCGGCACCGTGCCGTGGACGAGATCCAGATTGGAAGAGACCTCGAACTCGCTCTGCGTCTCACGCAGCAGGTCGCGCAATCGGTCGAGCGCCTGCTCGCGGAGCGAATCGTTGAACGTGCGCACGCTGCCCTGGACCAGGACGCCGCGCGGCACGATGTTCCACGCGCCGTCACTGCTGATGTTGCCGACCGTCGTATGGCACTGGACGCCGTCGTGCTCGAGGCCTTCAACCACGGTGTGCAGTCGCTCGATGAAAAACGCCTGCGCCGCGAGCACGTTGCCGCGGCGGCCCATCATCCCGCCGTGTCCGCCCGGTCCAGAAAAGCTGACGTCGAACGCGTCTGATCCCGACCACATCAGGCCGGGCTTCGAGATGACGGTGCCGGACTGCAGGAAGCTCACGATGTGCAGTCCGATGACAGCGTCAGGGTGATGCTTGTCGAGCAAACCCTTCGCGATCATCGCCTTGGCGCCTTCGACGATCTCTTCCGCCGGCTGGAAGACGAACACGTAGCGGCCGCTCAGGTCTGCGACGCCGTCGATCAGCGTGCGAGCGACGCCGATCATGATCGCCATGTGCGCGTCGTGGCCGCACGCGTGCATCCGGCCGTCGATGCTGGAATGAAAGTCGACTCCGGACTGCTCCTGGATGGGAAGCGCGTCGATGTCGGCACGGAGCATCACCGTCTTGCCTGGCCGTCCGGTCTCGAGCACCGCGACTGCACCCGTCTCGGTGGGACAGGGCTTGATGTCGAGGCCCATCTCGTGCAGCCGGTTGATCAGATAGCTGGAGGTTTCCTTCTCGCTGAAGCTGACCTCGGGATATTTGTGGAAGTAGCGGCGCTGCTCGATTACCTCGTCGAGCACCGATTTGCTCGGCAGCGGTGTTGTCGCCTCGCCCGATGAATCAGTCATGCACCGAGACCAGGCTGTAGCCGCGCGCGGAGGCGTGCACGAACGTCGCGCCGAGCCCCGGCTCGAGCTCGTCGAGACGGCGGCGCAACGTCAGCAGCGCCGAATGGACAGTGGAGTGCGCGGCATTGTTCCGGAACAGGCCGGCCTGGATGAGTTCGCGGGCCGTCGCCGGCTTGGAACCCTGGGCGAGGAACAGCACGAGCGCCGCCTGCTGCTGGGTCAGGCGAACGTCGCGCTCGCCGAGCTTCACGGTGCGCCGCGTCGGATCGAACTCGAGTCTCCCGAATCGATACGACCCCGGTCGCCCGGTGCCTCGCTCGACGAGCCTCGCCGCGAGGTCGGAGTAGATGTGCGCCATGGGCACGTTGCCCTTTACGAAGTAGGAGCTCGCGCCCAGCTCGTAGGCGCGTCGAATCGCAGCTGAGTTGACCTGCGCCGCCGAGAGCACGATCACGGGCAGCCCCGGATGGTGCTGGCGGATCCAGGTCAAGAGCTCGAACCCCGAGTCCTCGTGCTCGTCCAGGACCAGGTCGAGCAGCACCGCCGCCACGCGCGCGTGCTCGAGCACGTTTTGGGCCTCCAGGACCGTGGCGGCGACCGAAGGCCGGTAGCCGAGGTCCTGCAGGTCGATGCGAAGCTGCTGCAGCATCGCGGCCTCGTCTTCCACGACGAGGATCGACGACCCGAGCACGTCGGCCGGCCGGTAGACCTCGAGCCCGGGCGGCAGCGGTGGCAGACGGACCTCGCGCCTGGCGCCGTTGGTCGATCCCCGGCGGATACTTCGGTTTTCTGGAAAAACAAAGGGGTAGATTGGGGATGACGTGGAGATTGAAGGTCCAAGGTGTGGTCTTCTCGCTGCTGGTGCTGGGCCTACTCGCGCTCGCAGTCGGCGCACAGTGGGTCGACGAAGTCGCCGGCCTCGACTGGTAACCATCTAGGAATCTGAGTCTCGGCGCTCACGCGAGCGCCGGATGGCGACCGGCAGCAGGGCGTAGAGATCCGCCCGATCGACTGCTTTGCTCATGTAGCCGACGACGTCCGGGTCGTCCGTGCCTGAGGGGAAGACAGGGTATGCGGTGTAGAAGATGACCGGCACCTTCTGCCCGCGCGCGCGGAGCTCGTTCAGCAAGCCCCAGCCGTCCATCGGCTCCGGGAGCATGAGGTCGATGATCGCCACCTCCGGCTTGTCCGCCTGGGCTCTAACGAGGGCCTGGTCGGCGTCCTCCGCCATCGACACTTTGTAGCCAAGCATCTTCAGGTCGGTTTCGAGGATGACCCGCCAGGCACGTTCGTCGTCGACCACGAGGACGGTGGAGCCCCGCAAATCTTCGGGTGTAGGCGGAATTGGCTTGGGCGGGGTGAACGGCACCTGGGTTTCTCGGGCAGTATATCCGTGGCAATGGCGACTCCAGCCCGGCTTCACGGCTGCCGCTGCCGCGTGCGACCTGCCGTTCCGCGGTCACTGGCCAGGCCCAAAACCGTCGTCCGGGCACGGACCGCCGGCAAGACGCCGGGCCCGTCCGCGAGCGCGCTGGTCCACGAGCTCGGCAGCTGCGTCACCGAAGCCGACCTCGTCCAGGTCCTCTACCGCGGCCTCCAGGGTAGATTCGGCTACGACGCGATCAACCTCCAGGTCCTCGAGCGCGAGGGCTGGTACCACTCGCTGCCGATGGACGCCGGCGTGCTGCAGGACGTGCGGCGCAGGCCGGTGCGCGAGTCGACCTTCGCCCGTCAGTTCGCCAACCCGAAAACGACCGTCCTCCCGGTCGAGTCGGCCCGACAGGAAATCGGCAAGGGGCCTGGCGCGCGCGTCAGGAGCAAGCTCGCGATCTGGGTCCCGGTCATGCACCAGG
>VBGV01000074.1 GCA_005880755.1 Chloroflexota bacterium | reverse complement strand
GTAGCGCGGCTCGCGGATGTCGATGCCGATGACATCGGCGACGTCAGGATCTTCGGTCAGCCGCTGCACCACGAGCGCGCCCCACCAACGCGCCACGCCAGTTACGAGAACTCGGCGCTTCCTGGCCATACGCTCCCATCATGCCGGATAGTCCGGACCATCCGGCGTCCTCGCGCTCGACGTGCCCGGTTAGTCCGGACTATCCGGGGGAACCGGGCCTCAGTACGTTCGTTTGATCACATCGCGCTCCATCAGGAGAACGGCGCGCGACACGCCGTCGAGCAACGGGGATTTTGCCCGGCGGAGCGCGAACTCGAGCTGGCGGAGCAGCGAGTACACCGCCTTCATCGCCTTGATTGCGTCGCCGATGTCGACGTTGGCGGGCAGCGGGATTCGGTCGAGCGGTTCGGCCGCCGACCATCGATACGCGAAGTCGATGTAGTCGTGCGACGGCGAGCGCAGGTTCGGCTCATCGAGGTCGCGCTCCATGTCCGCAAACCTGAAGTACAGCGAGCGGATGAGACGCGCGGTCTGCGCGATCGCGGGGGTCGGGTAGCGGCGGGGCCCGTGCGCCTGCCGGTCCCCGCGCCTTTCCCGATCTTCAGCGGCGAGCATGACCATCACCGCGCACAGCTCCTCTGGCGTGAGCCCTTCGAACCAGCCGAGCCAAACCGCCTCCGCGACCAGGATCGTGTTCTCGCCGTACACCCGGGCCGCGAAGAGGCCTTTGTCCGTGGGCTTGTTCTTCTCCAGGAAGCCGGTCTCGGCGAGGATTTTCGACAGCCGGCGCAGCTTGAGCGGGTATTCGTCCATCTGCCCGACGACCTCGCGGTGGCCCTTGTCGAGCTCCTGCTGCAGGCCGCGGATCTCTCCATACCTCTGCACCAGTTCGCCGAAACGCGGCGAGCGCACTACTTTCAGCTTGCGCTGCCGCTCGAGCAAACCCTTGGCCTCGATCTCCAGCCGCTGCGCGAGCCGCGTCGCGTGGCCCATCCCGCGTCCCCGCCGTCCACCGTGCCTTCCCCGCCGCTCGGCGCCGGCTTCACGACGCAGGCGCCTGAGCTCGATTCGGATCGCGCGGCGTCGGTCTTCGATCTTGAAGTACTGCGCGACGTCGTCGATCGACACCTGAGGGTCGTCCCACATCCGCCTGACGTCCGCGAGCCGCTCGCGCACGTTGGTGAGCCGTTCATCGGTCTCGGTGGCGGCGAGCCTTTTCTGGAACTGTCCGAACGAACGCTGCATCAGCGCCTCCGCCTCCTCCGGCGTGTAAACACGGAGCAGGTTGAGCGCCATGTTGTAGCTCGGGAGGAACTTCGACTCGACGACCAGGGTCGGGCCCATGGCGACCTCGTAGATGGTCCCGACCTCGACGTCCGCCTCTTTGAGGATGGCGCCGTGCCCGATGACGTCGATGCCGCGCCGGCCGGCGCGTCCCATCAGCTGAGTCAGCTCGCCGGTGGTGAGCGTGGAGAAGTTGACGCCGTCGAACTTCGTGAACGACGAGACGACCACGCCCCGGGCCGGCATGTTGATGCCGAGCGAGAGCGTCTCGGTCGCGAACACGACCTTGACGAGCCCGCGCTGGAACAGCTCTTCCACCATCTCCTTGTGGTAAGGCAACAGACCGGCGTGATGCTCAGCGAGGCCGCGGCGTAATAAACGAGCGTCGACCATGCGGCGGAAGAGCGCTTCCTCGTCCTGGTCCTTCAACCCCTGCAATCGTTCCGCGGCGACCAGGTCGATCGCCTCTTTCTCCGCGGCGGTGGTCAGGTCGATCTCGTGGTACGCGCATCGCTGGAGCGCCTCGCGGCAACCGCGGCGCGAGAAGATGAAGTAGATCGCGGGCAGCATGTCAAACCGGCGCAGCTCCTCGATGACATGCAGCAGGTCGTTGGATGGAAGCCCGCGATAACCGCCGATGCGGTACGACGCCTCCTCCTCCTGCGCCGCCTTGCTCCATGTGCGCTGGTCGATGCCGCCGTCACCTTTGAACAGCGGGTAGAGCCTGTTGTTGATGGCGAGCCACATCTTCAGCTCGACCGGGCGCACGTCGTGGAAGACGGTTTCCATGCCGCGACGGTTCTCCGCCATCCAATCGGCGATCTCTTTGTAGTTGCCGATCGTCGCCGAGAGGCCGACGAGCTTGATCGTTCGCGGCGCCTGGATGACGATCTCCTCCCAAACCGAACCGCGCGGGAAATCGTCGATGTAGTGCACCTCGTCGAGCACCACGTAACGGACGAGGTCGAGTCGGGCGGGGTCCTCATAGATGAGGTTGCGCAGGATCTCCGTGGTCATCACGACGACGGGCGCGTCGTCGTTGATCGTGTTCTCGCCGGTCACCAGGCCGACCGTCGCATCGCCATACGCGCGCACGAAGTCGTGGTACTTCTGGTTGCTCAGCGCCTTGAGCGGCGTCGTGTAGAGCACCTTGGCGCCATCTCGAAGCGCCCTGAAGATGGCGTATTCGGCCACGATCGTCTTGCCGCTCGAGGTGGGGGCGCTGACCAGGACCCCGCCATTTCCGCTTTCGAGCTTGTCGATCGCTTCGCGCTGGAACGCGTCCAGGCTGAAAGGCAGCGATTCCTCGAACTCGTCGACCAGGGAGTCGACCGTCTTCACAGCGGGACGAGCTCGGTTGCCACGTCCGTGATCTGCGCGCCGTCGGCGTGCGACTCGATGAAGGAAAGCGCGGCGGCGAGGACGCGATCTGCCTGCCGTCCATCTCCGCTCACGGTCGCGACCGCCAGCTCGGCGAGCTGCCAGCGGTCCAGCTCTCCCACTTCTGCGGCCGCCACCTTGAGCTCCTGGCGCAGCCGGCGCAGCAGTCCACTCACCACCTGCCGCTTCGATTTGAGCGATCCGTTTTCGGGCATGTGGATGACGACTCGCAACAGTCCGACCGTCAGAGCAGACGACATCCTTCAGCTAGATTAGGTCTGTGAAGGCGGGGGAGGCCGATTTGCGCGAGCTTGGGCGCGACCTGGTGAAGGCTTCATATCTCAAAGGCGATTTCGTCTTGCGGTCAGGCCGTCGCTCGAATCGCTACTTTGACAAGTTTCTCTTCGAGACCGATCCACTTCTGCTCAAGCGATTGGGGCATCACCTCGCCGAGCTGGTGCCCAATGCAACCCAGCGCCTCGCCGCACCCGAGCTGGGCGCCGTCCTGCTCGGAGGCGCGGTTTCGATGGAGACCGGCCTGCCACTTCTGCTCGTGCGCAAGGAGGCGAAGGGTTACGGGACCGCCAAACAGCTCGAAGGCCGCTTCACCGTCGGAGAGGGCGTCACAGTGATCGAGGACGTCGTCACCACCGGCGGCGACTCCCTGCGCTCGGTGCAAGCCCTGCGCGACGCGGGGCTCGAAGTGATCCACCTGGTCGTGGTGCTGGACCGTGGAGAAGGGGGCGAAGAAAACATTCGCGAGGCCGGCATTCCTTACTCGCCACTTTTCCGGATTCAAGAACTCGAACTTGACTGAGCTCCTCATCAAGGGCGGGACGGTCTACACGCCGGACGGGCCACGCCGAGCCGACGTGCATGTCAGCGACGGCGCCATCGTCCGCGTCGAGCCGGGCCTTGCGATCGGCCCCGACGGCAAACAGATCGACGTGGACGGCATGTACGTGCTGCCGGGCGCGGTGGACGTCCACGTCCACAGCCGCGACCCGGGCTTTCCGGAGAAAGAAGACTTCGCGACGATGACCGCTGCCGCGGCCGCGGGCGGGGTCACCGTCGTGCTCGACATGCCGAACACGGTGCCGGCGGTCGATAGCGCTGGGGTGCTGGAGTCGAAGGCGGCGCTTGCGCGCAGCAAGGCGCAGGTCGACTTCGGGCTGTGGGGCCTCATCCGGTCGAGCACGACCCCGGAGCAGCTCGAGGCGATGGCCGATGCGGGCGCCGTGGGATTCAAGGCTTACCTGGCTTACTCGTTCAGCCTGAGCCGGAAACAGGTCCTTTATTCGCCGGACGACGAAGACCCAGACCTCGAACCGCCGGCGGATTACGGAACGCTGGCACGGCTGGCTCCCGTCGTGGCAGCGCTTGGGCTGCCGCTCGCCATCCACGCGGAAGACCCGACGGTGCTGGCCGCGTTTCGACGCCCTCTTCTGACCTACGACGACCTTCTCGAATCGAGGCCGCCGGAGGCGGAGGCCGTCGCCGTTTCGGCCGCGGCCGCGGTCGCCCGGGAATCGGGCGCGCACCTGCACATCGCGCACCTGTCCAGCGCCCTGGGCTTGCAGGCTGCGGAGGACGCGGTGAAGGTCGGCACCTCGCTCAGCGTCGAGACGTGCCCCCAGTTCCTCCTCTTGACCGCGCAGGACTTCGACCAGGTGGGAAGCGCCATGAAGATGCTTCCACCCATCCGAGGCGCGGCAGACCGGGAGGCGCTCGTCGGCGGCCTCAAGAGGGGCGTCATCAGCGTGGTCAGCACCGACCACGCGCCGCATACGGACGAAGAGAAATCACGGCGGTTCGAGGACGCCCCGGCGGGCAGCCCCGGCGTGCAGACCCTCTACCTCAGCTGCCTGCAGCTGGCCAAAGACCTTGGCGACGTGTGGCTTGCGCCCAGGTGGGTCAGCCAGGCTCCGGCCGACCTGTTCGGCCTCTCGAGGAGCAAGGGCGCAATCGCGCCGGGTTTCGATGCGGACATCGTGATCGTCGACCCGCGGGGCAAGACACGCGTTCGCCCCGAGCACATGCGCTCGAGACAGCGCCACGGCGCGCTGGAGGGGAAGGAGTTCGATTTCTCGATCCAGTCCGTTTTTCTGCGCGGTGAAAGGTTCGCGCCGGGAGGCAAGGCCCGCGGCCGGATGGTGCGGCCCGCGCTCGTCGCCCGATGAGGCCGTCTCTCGTCCTGCCGCTGGCGGTGCTCCTGGTGGCGGCCTGCTCGATCGGGCCCGGTAGCGGCGCGGCATCGTCCGCGCGCGGGAGCGCCCCCAGTGGCACCCCGCTGGCCAAGGCGTCCGGTGCGCTGGGCGCGCAGGTCCCGATGCCCGCGGACTTTCCGGCCGATGTCCCGATCTACACTGGCGCTCGCCTGACGGCCGGCGCCTCCTTCACCTCCTCGGGAGAGGTCGCGTGGGGGATGGAGTGGGAGACCCTGGACAGCGTCGCCAAGGTGCAGGCCTTCTACGCCAAGCAGCTCAACCAGGGCGACTGGACGGTCAAGTTCAGCAACAACTCGGGCGGCTCGTTCGCGGCCACGTACGCCCGTAAGAGCGACTCACACGCCGGTGGCACGCTCGCGGGCAATTCCACGTCGGGCGTGACCAAGATCCTGTTGACGCTGGTCGAGCCGCGCTAGGAGGCTAAGCCCGCGCGCCGGCGCTCCTGAAGATCGGGTTCTGCGCCAGCTCGCGCTCCAGGCTCGTCGCCGGACCGTGGCCCGGGTAGAGGGCGGTCGACGGCGGCAGGCGCAGGAGCTTGGTGCCGATGCTCATCATCTGGCGGCGAAGGTCGGTCTCCGGCATCTGGCGGCCGATCCCACCCGCCAGGATCGTGTCGCCGACGAACGCGTGGTTGGCGATGACGAAGCAAACGCTGCCCGGTGTGTGGCCGGGCGTGTGCAGGACGTGGACCTTGAACTCGCCGAAATCCAGCTCGTCGCCGTCGATCAGGTACCGGTCGGCGGAACGGAGGAACTGCTTGGCGTCGGCGGAATGGAGCCCCGTCTCACCTCCGGTCACCGCCTTGACGTCGTCTTTGCCGCCCACGTGGCCCGGGTGTCCGTGGGTGGCCAGGATGTATTTGATGGTCAGGCCTGCGGCCTGCTCGAGGATCTTTTCCGCCGGCTGGCCGGGGTCGATCACGACCGCTTCTTTGGAGGCCGCGTCCGAGACGATGTAGCAGTTGACCTCGCGATCGAGCTTGACCTTGACGATCGAGAGCTTGCCCACCTAATTGTCAGTATTCCACAGCGGTCGGGTGCTGCTACGAAGGCATCAATTAGCAGATGAGTTGGAACAGAGGTTTGGGGCGCTGCTGCTAATTTGGCACCAACTAGCAGGACGGTTGGAAGAATATGCGGTCTAAGCCACCGAGAGATGCTATTGCTAGTTACGTTAGTATTAGCATGTGCACAAGCCGATCCCACCGCCCAGCTTCGAATCTCTAATGGCAAGAGTCACCGCTGATCCACAGCGGTTCGTGAACCTGGTCACTAGCAGTCCCTTGCGCGGACCTGCGGATCGATATCTGCCGTGGGATGAATTCCGGAGGAGGCCTGCACCAGAAGGCTTCACCCGCGAGGAATCGTGGTTTGTTCTGAGGCTCGCCCGTAACAGCATGCGGCGAACCCTTCCCCTGGTTGACACGAATGGCAAGCCATTTACTTATGCATTGCCCGACGAGGCTCTTCGCGGCATCGAGGCAGTGAATCGTGATGCCAGCGGTCAAATCGCGATCACTGAACAAGTGACAAATCCGGCGACCCGGGACCGCTACCTGGTCAGCTCGTTGATCGAGGAGGCAATCACTTCCAGTCAGCTTGAGGGTGCCGCGACCACTCGACAGGTAGCAAAGGACATGATCCGATCTGGCCGTCCACCTCAGACTCGCGACGAACGCATGATCCTAAATAACTATCGAGCGATGCGACGCATTGGGGAGCTGCGAAGGGAACGACTTTCTCCAGAACTTATCTACGAGATCCATCGAATGGTCACGGAGGACACACTTGACGATCCGACTGCCTCGGGCCGATGCCAGTCTCCCGAGGAGGAGCGAGTTGGCGTATGGGATGGCGACCAGTTGCTACATGAACCGCCTCCCGCCCACACGCTGCCGGAACGCATCCAAAGGCTATGCGACTTTGCTAACGACGAAACCGATGGCCAGTACGTTCCGCCTGTTGTGCGCGCAATCGCGTTGCACTTCATGCTCGGATACGACCACCCATTTCAGGACGGGAACGGACGAACCGCTCGCGCTCTCTTCTATTGGGCGATGCTCAATCGCGGGTATTGGCTGACGGAATTCCTGTCGATATCGAGAATCCTCAAAGCTGCTCCCGCGCAGTACGCCCGAAGCTTTCTCCATACCGAGCAAGACGACAACGACCTTACGTACTTCGTTCTCTACCAGCTGCGGGTAATTCAACGCGCCATTCGCGAACTCCACAACTATTTGGATCGAAAGATCCGCGATCTTCAGGAGGTGCGTCGAAATCTCGCCGGAATGCCTGGTGAGTTCAACCATCGTCAGTTGGCTGTGCTGCAGCACGCAATGGGCAATGTGGACGCGGAGTACACCGTGCAATCACATATGAACAGTCACGGGGTTGTGCATGAAACGGCGCGCAAGGATCTCCTCGAATTGGAAGCTCGCGGCCTGCTTGTCAGACATCGAGTTGGTAAGGCATATGCCTGGGTCCCGGCCCGCGATCTCGCGAGCGTTCTGCGGCAGCGTCGGTCAAAGCGATCGACAAGCCAAGGAGGTAAGCACTAAGGCGGCTTTCGCCGATGCGAATCGCCGGCTGGAAGGCCGCCTAAATGCGCAGCAGCTTTCGTCCTGTTCTCGGACGAGCCACACTTCAGCAATGGAGCGAGCAGCGGTGGTCGGCTTTGCGGTCCTGCTCCTGCTGATCTGCCTGTTCTGGACGTACGGGTACTTCAGGCGACGCTCGAAAAAGCGTTACTGAGCCGCCCCTCCGTCTTCTCGCTACTGCTCCTGGGCCTCCTGGATCTTCAGCCGCAATGCATCGAGCGAGTCGAACTTGTCCAGCGGCTGCTTGGGCCTGGATCGGTCTGGATACTTCGCTATCTGCACAGCCTCCAGCAGCAGCTCCATCTCTTCCGGCGTGAAGTTCATGGTCTTGTAGACGATCTCCTTGACCTTGGTGCCGGGTCGGTCGACCGTGTCCTTGATGACGTCATCGGTGTCCGAGACCACCTCCGGACGAGTCGGGCGGAACAGGTCTTCGGAACCGACGAGTGCGACGCGCTTGAATGTCGGCATTTTGGTGAACCTCTCTAATCCTGGACCCGGTGATTTTCCATGACCTTGACGGCCAACGCGCGATACGCCTTCGCACCATCAGACTCGCGCGCGTACTGAAGGATCGATTGTCCCGCCAGCGGTGTTTCCGCAAACCGGATGGAGTCGGTGACCCCGAAGTCATAAACCTTATTGCCGTACTTCTCGCGAACCGCGGCCAGCACCTCCTGCGAGTGGAGGGCCCGTTGCTTGTAGAGCGTGGGCAAGATGCCGGTCAGCTCCAGGCGGGGATTCAGCCTGCGCTTCACACGCTCCATCGTGACAAGCAGCTCCTGCATCCCTTTCAGTGCCAGGAACTCAGCCTGCAGTGGCACGAGCACCTCATCCGCCGCCACCAGCGCGTTGATCACGATCAGGTCCAGCGAGGGAGGGCAGTCGATGATGATGAAGTCGTATCGGCCCTTGGCAGGCTCGAGCTTGTCGCGCAGGATGCTCTCGCGCCCGATCTCGTTGATGAGCTGGTTCTCGGCGCCCGCGAGCTCGATGTCGGCGGGGATGTAGTGGACGCCCATCTGGCGGGCCTCCTGCACCACGTCGGTCACTGTCGTATCGGGATCGACGAGCAGGTGGTAGATCGTCTTCTCCAGCTCGCCGCTGGGCTTCATGTAGAGCGTCAGGTGGCCCTGGGCGTCGAGGTCGATCAGCAATACGCGCTGGCCCTGCTCGGCGAGTGCGGCGCCGAGGTTGACGGCGGTGGTGGTCTTCCCAACCCCGCCCTTTTGCATCGCTACGGCGATCGTTCGGGCCAAGAGCGCTCCGAGTCTAACCGAATACGGTGATCTTGACCTTGCGGGTCTCGCAAGAGGGAGTTCAAGGGCCCGTCATCTAGAATGGCGCCCGACCTGTGATCATCGACATCCTCGTCGTCCTGGTGCTGGTGATCGCGCTCATCACCGGATACCAGCGCGGCGTTATCCAGCCGCTGATGGCCGAGATCTTTTTCTTCGGCACTCTGCTCGTGGTCTTTCGCTTCCACGAGCAGTACACGAACGAGATGCAGAAGCTGCTGCACCTCACCCCGGTTTTGAGCGTGTTCGTCGCCCTGATCATCGCGGTCGTGCTGGGCGCGGTCGGCGGAGCCATCGGGGGCGCCTTCCACCGCCTGGAGGCGATCCGGGGCGTCGACGGGCTCTTGGGCGTGTTCGTCCACGTATTGGTGAGCGTGGTGGTGATCTACCTGGCGGTGTCGGCGCTCGTCACGCTCGACAATGCGTTCGAGCCCGCGTTGCGCAGCGCCAACCTCACCGTGGCGCAGGTCAACCAGCTGGAAACCCAGATCCTCTCCAACCCGATCACCGCGGCCATGGTGTCGAAGTCGGACCTGCAGGCGCTCAAGGCGGCCGCGGCCAAGAACAACGCGGCGCATCTCGACTCGGTGGCCGGAATCCATCAGCTGCAGCAGATCTACACCGACTTCCTGCAGCCCCAGCTGCATGGCTCCAGGATCGTGCCGTACATCCTGAGCATCGGCCAGCACATTCCGGTCATCGGGCATGTCGGGCCAAAGGATCTGAAGCCTGTTCCGACCACGACTCCCGTGACCTGCCCATCGCCCACGCCGAAGCCCACGCCCAGCCCTTCGCCGAAGACCAGCCCTACGCCGGCCGCGTGCCCGACTCCTGCGCCAACGAAGTAAGTTAGTCCCGTGCTCGACCTCGCCCTGACTCCGGACCAGGAGCAGCTGGTCGCCACGGTGCGCGACTTCTGCGCCCGCGAGTTTGCCCCGCGGATCGGAGCCGACGATCGCGCCGGGCATCACGACCCGGAGATCTTCGCCAAGCTGGCATCGCTCGGGCTGCCCGGCGTCTGTTTCCCGCAGCGTTATGGCGGCTACGGCCTCGACTACCTGTCGCTCGGCCTCGTCTGCGAGGAGCTCGAGTACGTCGACACGGTGTATCGAACGGTGCTGTCGGTGCACGTCGGCCTGGTCGGGATGGGGCTGTACACATGGGCCTCCGAGGAACAGAAGCAGCGGTGGCTCGTGCCGATGGCCTCGGGCAAGAAGCTCGCGTGCTACGGATTGACCGAGCCGAATGCCGGCTCCGACGTGGCGTCGATGCAGTCGACCGCCCGCCGGCGCGGGGATGCGTACCTGCTGAACGGGCAGAAGGTGTGGGTGTCCGACGCCGACACCGCCGACTACATGCTCGTCTTCGCGAAGACCGATCCCAAAGCCGGCGGCCGCGGCGTGTCCGCCTTCATGCTCGACCGCGAAGCATGCGGCAAGGCGCTGCGAACCGAGCCCATCGAGGACCGGCTCGGCATCCGCGCCGGCGACGTCGGCTCGATCTTCATGAGCGACGTCGAGGTTCCCGAGGCCAACCGGATCGGTGACGAGGGCGACGGCTTCAAGATCGCGATGAGCTGCCTCGACAACGGCCGCTACACGGTCGGCGCCGGCGCGACCGGCACCGTGCGCGCATGCCTCGACGCGTCGGTCAAGTACGCGCGCGAGCGCAAGACCTTCGGCCAGGAGATCGGCCGCTACCAGCTGGTCCAGCAGATGATCGCGCGCATGTCGCGCGACTACGAGATCTGCCGGCTTCTCTACTTCAAGGTCGCGTGGATGAAGAACACCGGAGTGCGGCACACCCGGCAGGTCTCGATGGCCAAGCAGTACGCGACCGACGCGGCGTTCAACGCCGCGCACGACGCGGTCGAGGTGCACGGTGCATACGGTTATTCGGCCGAGTACCCCGTCGAGCGTTTCCTGCGCAACGCGCGCGCGCCGATCATCTACGAGGGGACACGCGAGGTGCACACGATCCTGCAGGGCGAGTACGCCCTCGGCTATCGCGAGGACCGGCCCGTCAAGAAGTCGCTGCCGCCTTACCAGCCGGATTGAAGGTGGCCGCGGTGGCCGCGGTGGGCGCACCGCAACGACGGCTGAACCACCTCGACTTCATCGTCCTGTCGCTCTACTGGGTCGCGATCGGATACCTGTGGAACAGCCTCACGGCTTTGATCCTGCCGGACATGATCATCCACTTCGTCGGCCAGGAGCACGAGGGCGTGGCCGCGAGCTTTCTCAAGTCGATCGGCACCGTGATGGCGATCGTCTGGCAGCCGATCGTTGGCGGCGTCTCAGACCGCACGGTCACCCCGTGGGGCCGGCGGCGGCCATTCATCGCAGCCGGCACGGTGGGGGACCTGCTCTTCCTGGCGGGGATCGCGCTCGCGGGCAACTACTGGTGGCTCGTCGTCTTCTACTTCCTGCTTCAGCTCGCCTCCAACACTGCCCAGGCGCCGTACCAGGGCCTGCTCCCCGACGTGGTTCCCCCGCCGCAGCGCGGTGACGCCTCCGGTTACTACGGAGTTGCCAACCTGGTCGGGATCGCGAGCGGCACTGTCGGAGCCGGGCTGCTGCTGCAGCTCGGTCGCGAGGCGGCGATCGCGTCCATCGGCGTCGTCCTGCTGACGACGATGCTCGCCACGGTCGTCCTCGTCCCGGACCGTGCTGCCCCGGTTGAGCGCCAATTTCGAAACGTGCGCGAGATGCTCGTCGCGACCTTCGGCGTTCCCCTCCGCCACCGGGCGTTTCTCTGGCTGATGGCGTCGCGGCTGCTCATCTTCATGGGCTTCGGCGGCCTGCAGAACTTCGCCTTCTTCTATTTCGACAACGTGTTCTTCCACCACAACGCCAAAGCCACCGCGCTCGCGGCCTCAACCCTGCTCGGCCTTTCCATCGGCGTTGCCGCGCTGGTGACATGGCCGGCGTCGAGGCTGTCCCAGCGCACGGGGCGCCGTCCGCTCATCTTCGCCGCGGGCCTGTTCGGGGCGGCGGGCACGCTGGTGCTCGTCTTCAGCCACTACCAGTGGGTGCCGGACTCGCTGGTGGCGCCGCTTGCGCGCTTCTTGAAAGTTCCCGAGCTGGCGGCGCAGGCGACACTGACCGGCCTGGTCATCGGTGTCGGCCTGGGTATTTTCTTCTCGGTCGACTGGGCGTTCATCCAGGACATCATCCCGGCCAACCAGGGCGGGCTTTACATGGGCTTCTCGAACATCGCCACGGCCGGGGCGGGAATCATCGCGGTGTTCATCGGCGGCCCCCTGCTCGACGCATTCAACGCCGGGCCCAGGATCCTCGGCCTGCCGGGTGGATTCCCGGTCGTGTTTGCGCTCTTTGTGGTGTGGTTTGTGATCGGGTCGCTTAGCATCCTCAAGGTGCCGGAGCGAAGAGCGGCATGAACCTGGACGGACTGCGTCCGTGGGGCGGTCTGGTGGGAGGATCGCCTCCTGATGTCGTCGTGGCCGGCATTGCCTACGACGGTTCGGCCGTCTATCGCAAGGGCGCGGCCCTCGCGCCACAGCGCATACGGCAGCTCTCGGCGGCGATGCCGCCGGTCACCGAAGAAGGCCACCTCCTGACCGGTCTGCGCGTGCAGGACATCGGCGACCTGGATGCCGGCGGGGACATCGAGACCGGCTGGATGGCGCCGATGCAGCGCCTGGTGCAAGTCCCCCCGGAGTCGTTCCTGACGGTGCTCGGCGGCGACCACTGCACCGCGATCGCGACGCTGGCCGCGCAGGTGCGGCGGCATCCTGGCCTGTCTTTGCTTTGGGTCGACGCCCACCCCGACCTTTGCGATTTCTCTCGCGGCGGCCACTGGACGTGCGGATGCGCATTGAGGCGCGCCCTCGAGTCGTCGGGCATCGAGCCCGGGCGTGTGGTGATCGCCGGCGGTCGCGACTACGACCCGGAAGAGCTCGAGTTCATCGCGGCGAATCGAATCCTGCTCATCTCTGCCGCGGAAATCGCGCGCGACCTCAGGGGCGCGGCTCGGAAGATCGCGGACCGTCTGGCGGGCGAAAAGGTGCACATCTCATTCGACATCGACGTGCTCGACCCCGCGTTCGCACCGGGGACAGAGATCCCATCGGCCGGTGGCCTCTCCACCCGGGAGGCACTCGACCTGCTGCGCGGCGCGACCGAGCGCTCACGCGTCGTCGGGCTCGACGTCGTTGAGGTTTCGCCGCCGTTCGACAACGGGGACATCACGACCTTCGCCGCCCTCAAGTTGATCTTCGAGGTGTGGGGGATGGTCAAAGCGGCCAGGGCGGTGGAGCCGATGACCAAAGGCCATGGAAAGCGCTGACGTAGTCATCGCGGGCGGCGGCATCATGGGCTGCGCGCTTGCGTACCAGCTGGCGAAGCGCGACGTGGACGTCATCCTCCTCGAGCGCGAAACGTTGGGCTCGCAGTCCACCGGCAAGTGTGCCGGCGGCGTGCGGCAGCAGTTCTCGATGGAAGCCAACGTCCGCCTGCAGCGTCTTTCGGTCCGCCTGTTTGCAGACTTCGAGCGAGAGACGGGGCATCCAGCGGACTTTCGACAGATCGGCTACCTGTTCGTGCTCACCCTTCCGCAGCAGGTCGAGGACTTCCGAAACAACATGGAGATGTGGCACCGCGCCGGCTTGACCGAGGCGCGGTGGGTCGACCCTGCAGAAGCGGTGCGGATGGTCCCGGTCCTGAACGTGGATGACGTGCTGGGGTGCACGTTCTGCCCCACCGACGGCATCGCCAGCCCAGCCGACGTCACGTCCGGCTACGCATCGGCGGCGCGGCGTCGGGGCGCGCGGTTGAAGGAAGGCGTGGAAGTGATCGGAATCGACGTGGCGAACGGTCGCGTGCAAGGCGTGCGCACCTCCGACGGCGACATGGCGACCCGCCTGCTGTTCAACTGCGCCGGGGCGTGGTCGTCCTCCATCGGCCGCATGGCGGGGCTGGAGATCCCTGTCCTTCCATACCGGCGCCACATCGCCGTCACAGGGACATTTCCGGCGGTTCCGCGCCACAGCCCGATGACCGTCGATTTCCAGACGTCGCTCTACTTCCACCCGGAAGGCGACGGGGTGCTGATCGGCATGAGCGACCGTGCGGAGGGCCCTGGCTACGGCACCGACGTGAACTGGGAGTTCCTCGAGAAGATGTTCGAGCAGGCCGCACGTCGTGCGCCGGCGCTTGCAGGAGCGGGGATCAAGACGGCGTGGGCCGGCCTTTACGAGTCGACACCCGATCACCAGGCGATCCTCGGCCCGGTGCCGGAGGTCGAGGGCTTCTGGTGTGCGGCCGGGTTCAGCGGCCACGGCTTCATGCAGGCCCCGGCGGCGGCCCTGCTCCTGGCCCAGCTATTGCTGGATCACGACTCCGAGGTCGACATCAGCCCATTTGCATTCACTCGGTTCGCGAAGGGCTCATTGGTGCATGAGCGAAACGTTATTTAGCTTCGTCCGCGCCCCTCACCCTGACCCTCTCCCCTGAAGGGGGAGAGGGGACTAGTGCCGGAAGATCACGGCCAGGACCATGAGGCCTATTCCGGCTATGAGCAGGACTCCGCCGCAGCCCATCTGGACCGCGGTGTAAAGCATGCCGCCGCTCGCCGTATACGTCTCCGCATAGAGTTCCCGGTGTCGGCGCCGGCGTAGCGCCGCCGCAATCGCCCCGACTCCGATCAGTAAGGCGAAGACGCCGAGAAGGAAGCCGTTGGATGTCGCGCCTGCCACTTCGCCTCAGTATGCAGACTGTCCAGATAGGATTCTGACCCGTGGCTAGGATCCTCCTCCTCGGTTCGACCGGATTTGTGGGCCGCGGCGTGGCGCACAAGATCCTCGACGGCGGCCATCAGCTGCGCGTGCTGGTGCGCGACCCGATGAAAGCGGCTGCGTTCAAGGTCCGCGGTGCGCAGGTAGTCGTGGGGGACGCGCTCAACCCCCAGTCCGTGACTCAGGCGGCTCAGGGCACCGAGCACATCATCAGCCTGATCGCCGTGCGACGGAATCGGCCGCAGTCGTATCTCGCCGTCAACGTCGACGGGCCGCGCATGCTCGGCGAAGCCGCCAAGGCGGCCGGCGTCCGCTCCGTCGTCTTCGTCAGCGCGATCGGCTCCAAGCTCGACCCGCATTTCAAGTACTACACGTCGCGCTGGATGGGTGAGCAGGAGCTCGCCAAGACCGGTGTGGCCGGCTTGATCCTCAGGTTCTCCTTCATCCTGGCCGAGGAAGGCGGAATCCTCAACGACTTCGAGCGCGCCATCGTTGGTCCGTTCGCGATCATCCCCGGCAGCGGCCAGGCGAAGATGCAGCCCATCCTCCGCGAGGACGCAGCGCGCTGCATCGTCGAGGCGATCGCCCGTCCCGAGCTGCTGGGACACATCATCGAGCTCGGCGGCCCCGAGGTCGTGACCTACGAAAACATCTTCGACTGGTTCCTGAAGGCCCGCAACATCAAGAAGGCCAAGCTCAAGCTGCCGGTACCTCTCCTGGTGCCGGCTGCCATCGCGATGGAGACGCTCTCCACAAATCCGCCGATCACGCCCGACGAGGTCAACATGATCCAGGTTGACAACCTGGCGGCCGGCATCGATTCGGTGAGCTCGCAGTTTGGATGGAGGCCGAGCGCGCCAAGCTCATGGGCTCCGGTCAACTGGGTCAAAAAACCGAGAACGGGCCGCTAAAGGTACGGGCGTTCTTCGGGCTGCCCCTGCCTGAAGCTCAACGGAACCTGCTGGATCGCTACCTGTCCGGGTGCGCGGCGTTGGCGCCGGAATTTCGCTGGACGCCCGCCCCAAACCTTCACCTGACGGTTCGGTTCCTCGGCCACGTTGAGGGCTCGCTGGCCGAAGGTATCGCCGGCCGGCTGGCCGACGCGAGGCTGCAGGCATTCGACCTGAAGCTGGGCCAGGTCGGGACGTTCAACCGAGGCCGCCTCGCACGGGTGGTTTGGCTCGGCGTGACATCAGGCGCGGAAGACGCCACGGCACTCGCCGCGCAGGTCGAGGCAGAGTGCGTGAGGGCAGGCCTGGAGGCGGAGGCGCGCCGGTTCAACGCCCACCTCACGCTGGCTCGAGCGCGGGCTCGCGATGGCGCGCCGATCCCAGATCTTGCAGCGCCGCCCGAGCTGGACGCGTGGCGCGCGGACGAGCTGGTCCTGTATCGCAGCCGGCTGGGTCGCGCCGGCTCGATGTACGAGCCGCTGCGACGAATCAGATTGAGCTGAGGCCCGCCTCCGCGCATTCGATGTCCTGCTCCGGCCGCCCGCCACTGACTCCCATCGCGCCGACGACCTTGCCGTCGCGACGGATCAGGACCGACCCCAGGCCCGGGACGATCGGCACACGGACCAGGCGGTCGGCCACGCTGAAAAATCCGGGCCGGTCTTTGGCCAGCTCGGCAAGTCCCGCACCGTCGCGCTGCAGCATCGCCGCGCCGACCGCCTTTGCCTCGGCGATCTGTGGCGTGAGAGAACCGGCGCCGTCCATGCGTCCAAGAGCGATCAGCAGCCCGCCCTCGTCCACAATCGCGGCGGTGACACGGATCTCGAGCTGACCTGCTTTTGCGTGCGCGCCGGTGATCGCTTTTTGCGCGTCGGCGAGCGTCAGCGGCATTAGGCTCTAGTCTCGCATGGACCTGGCCGGCCGAGTCGCGATCGTCACCGGAGGCGGCACAGGCATCGGTCGAGCGACCTCCATACGCCTGGCGCGGGCCGGCGCGAAGGCGGTGGTGATCAACTACTCCCGCTCAGCCGGCGAGGCCGAATCCACGGCCGAAGAGGTGCGAGCACTGGGTAGCGAGGCGATCCCATATCGCGCGGACGTCGCCGACGAGTCGATGGTCAAAGCCATGGTCGCGTCGACGGTGGAGCGGTATCGACGACTCGACGTGCTCGTCAACAACGCCGGCACCACCCACTTCATCGCGCACCCCGACCTCGACGCGCTCACCGATGAGGTGTGGAACGAAATCCTCGGAGTCAATCTGAAAGGCACCTTCTTCTGCTGCCGGGCCGCCGCGACAGAGCTGAAGAAGGCGGGCGGCGCGATCGTTAACGTCGCGTCGATCGCCGCCCACCGCGCGTCGGGCTCGTCGATCGCTTACGCGGTCTCCAAAGCCGGAGTTGTGCAACTTACGCGCGCGCTGGCGCTTGCCCTGGCCCCTGACGTACGTGTCAACTCGGTCTCGCCGGGCCTCGTTTCGTCCAGGTGGTTCAGCAAAAGCTTCGGCGACGAGGCGGCGGCCGCGCAGGAAGATGCGTTTGCGAAAGCGACCCCCGTGCGCAAGATCGCGTCGCCTGACGACGTCGCCCAGGCCGTGATCGCCCTCCTCGAAAACGACGTCATCACCGGCCAGGACCTCGTCATCGACGGCGGCAAAAACATCCTCTACCAGCCGCTGGCCTGAGGCTACTTCTTAGCGGTTGGCGGCGAACTGACTTTCGGACTTGCGCCTCCGACCTGCTGCCCTTACATTTCCGCCTGGCCCCGAGGGACACGTTCAAGGGGGCAGGAACAGGGCCGCAAGGCCATGTACCCGCTCCCGAGAGGCGATCCGTCGGGGTCATTGCTTTTCCCGGCATTCAATTGCCGGCCGCGACGTTACGCTGCACCACCATGAGCGTCGCGCAGCGCCCCCGGAAGCCGACGGAAGACACGCCCAAAACCACGGTCGAGCTTTCGATCGTCATGCCGTGTCTCAACGAGGTGGAAACGGTCGCGACCTGCATCCGCAAAGCGCAGGAGGCGATCGCCAGGCACGGCCTTGCGGCGGAGATCATCATCGCCGACAACGGCAGCACCGACGGCTCGAGGATGGTCGCCCAGGAGCTTGGCGCGCGCGTGGTCGACGTCACGCGACGGGGCTACGGCAGCGCCCTGATCGGTGGCATCGAGGCGGCGCGCGGCAGCTTTGTGATCATGGGCGACGCGGATGACAGCTACGACTTCACCGCGATTGGTCCGCTCGTCGACAAGTTGCGCCAGGGCTTTGACCTGGTCATGGGCAACCGATTCGATGGTGGTATCGAAGCCGGCGCGATGGTCTGGTCCCACCGGTGGGTCGGCAACCCGGTGCTCACGTACATCGGCCGCGTGTTTTTTCACACACCCGTCGGCGACATGCATTGCGGGTTGCGTGGATTTCGGAAGGACGCCTACGAGAGGCTGCGACTCCGCGCAACCGGCATGGAGTTCGCCAGCGAGATGGTGATCAAGGCCTCGCTGCAGGGCATGAAGATCGCAGAGGTCCCGGTCACGCTCAGGCCGGACGGCCGCTCGCGGCCGCCGCACCTTCGCACCTGGCGCGACGGTTGGCGACACCTGCGTTTCATGTTGCTGTTCAGCCCTCGGTGGCTGTTCCTCTATCCGGGGATTGCGTTGTTCGCGGTCGGTCTGGTCACCGGCTTGTGGCTCGAGACGGGACCGAAAAGGATCGGTCCGTTCGGATTCGACATCCACACGCTTCTGCTGGCCGGCTTCTGCTGCCTCATCGGATACCAGCTGATCGTTTTCGCGGTCTTCACGAAGGTGTTTGCGATGCGGATGGGATTTCATCCGCCCAACCCGTCTTACGCCGCGATGTTTCGCTACGTCCAGCTCGAGACAGGACTCGTCCTGGGCCTGCTGATGTTCCTGTTCGGGGTCGTGGGCACGATCGTCGCGGTGCTCAGCTGGGGGGCAGTCGGATTTGGCGCCCTCGACCCGCGCCTCACCATGCGCGAGATCATCCCGGCGGCGGTCTTGCTGACGCTTGGCGTCCAGACGATATTTGCAAGCTTCTTCCTCAGCATTCTCGGCATCGACAGCGAAACTGAGTCGGTCTAAGGTCCTGCTGCTCGCGCGGCAGCGCCCCCTGGCCGTCGCTTATTTCGTCGCGTTGATACCGGCGCTGCTGATGGCGCTCACCCAGCCGATCTGGTCGCGTGTGGATGAAGCGCAGCACACCGATTTCATCATCCAGCTGAGCCACGGCATATACCCCGTCGCGGACCGGACCGTGGTCGACCCCGAAACGATTCGCGTCATGCAGTCGACCGGCGTCTTCCGTTTCGAGTCTCCCGGCTCATATCCCGTTCCCGACGTCACGGACCTGGGGCCGCCACCTGCGGGGATGTCAGCCCGCGCCAACGCCACCTGGATGTCGAGGCACCTATGGCAGCTTTCGTACGAATCTGCGCAAACGCCGGGGTACTACATGTTGATGGTGCCGGCGTGGTGGGTCGCGGACAGCTTGGGTGGCACGGTCGTGGCGGTCTACGTCGTGCGCATCATCAACGCCTTGCTCATCGCGCTTCTGGCACCAATGGCGGTGATCGTTGCGTGGCGCCTGGCACCGGGGCGGCCCGAGGTGGTGGCGCTCGCGGTCCTGTTCGCCGCGCTGCTCCCAGGTCTCGCGCTCAATGCGACGCGTGTCGGCAACGACGCCCTCGCGGCGGTGCTCGGGGGAGCCGCGATCGTCATGGCGATCAGGTGGACCGGGGGCGCATGGACGACGCGACGCGCGCTGTTCCTCGGCCTCGCGCTCGGAACCGGAGTGCTCGTCAAGCTGACACTGCTGGGCCTGGCGCCCGCCCTTGCGGTCGCCGTGCTGTGGCCGGGGAGCGGCATGTCAACGCATCGAAGAGTCGTGCTGCTGCTGCTCACCGGCGCGGTGGCGGCGCTTTGTCTCGGTATCTGGTTGGCGATCAATCTCCATCTCTACGGCGTGCCTGTGCCATCGGCCCGCACGAACCGCCTTTCCATCATTCCTCCCATGCCGTTCGACCTCCGCTATGTCCCCTTCGACCTCGCGTTCTTGGTCGTGAGCTACTGGAGCGGGGAACCCCTCGGCGCTCTTCCGTACGCGGCCGGGTTCGTGGTGTTGGGTTCTTTGATCGCGCTCATCGCGGCCGCCGGGCTGCTGAGGCAGCGAGTGGGTGGCGGCCCTGCGTTCGTTGCGCTGGCCGCCATCGCCGGGATGCTCGCGGTTGCGCTGCTTCTGCCCGCGACGGCTGCGTTCCAGTTTGCCGGTCCAGGTCGATACGAGTACCCAGCGCTGCCCGCGATAGCAGCCCTCATGGCCATCGGTTTGACTGCGGCGCTCGCGAGGGCGTTTGCCAGGCGGGCGCTGGCAGCGATGTATGCAATCGCCGCGACGGGAATCCTGGTCGCTGGCGCGTTGGGCGTGGCCGCCGAGACTACGCCTACCGGCCCGGACGTGCCTCCGGCCGGTGCCGTGCCCGTGAGCTCAAGCGGCGCGTTTCAAGGAGTTGCGATCACGGTCGATAGGGTCGCGTTCGAAAACGGCACATGGATCCACGTCACCGCGACCAACTCGAGGTCCGACGAGGTGGAGTGGAATCCGGCACCGATCGTGGCGGGCGTGGCCGCGGACTATGCACGATCGACACATTTGCCAGGCGATATCGGTCCCGGCGAGACAGTGTCTGGGTGGATCTACGCTCCCGTTGATACTCGGTCGGTCCAGTCGCTGGAGGTCCGATTCCGCGACGTTGCCGTGGATGACTACCGGACTGTCGGAGACGTGGTGATTCAGCTCACCGTGTAGTTCGGGTTCGGTGTGATGTGCGCCTCGTATTGCGCAGTCGAGCCCGACTGCTTGACCCACACGTCGAACAAATACGTTCCCGGAGGGAGTCCGGTCGTATTCCAGGTCACGGTCGAGCTGGAGCCGTAACCCTGCAGGACCGTCCACTGCCCGCCGGGTGCCTGGACCCAGAACTCGTACTGCGCGTTGGGACATCCCGTCGCCGCAGCGCTCAGCTGGATTGACGTACCGGCTTTTTGGGGCGACGCGGGGTTGAACGTCAACGTGACGCCGGTGCACGGAGGACCGGTCTGCAGCGTGTACGTCGGATTGGTGGTGACGTGGGCCTCCCACGACGCGGACGATCCCAGCTGCTTGGCCCAGATGTCGAACTGGTAGGTCCCGGTCGCAGACCCGCCCGTGTTCCAGACCACGCTCGCGCTGGAGCTGTAGGCCTGGAGGATCGTCCACGAACCACCCGGAGGCAGGATCCAGAACTGGTACTGGGGATTGGGGCAGGTGGCGGCGGTGCCGCTCAAGCTGACCTGGGTCCCCGGCGCCTGCGGCGAGGCCGGGTTGGGGGCGTTCCAGGTGACCGCCGTGCAGGTGGCACCGGTCTGCAGCGTGTAAGAGGGATTCGGAGCAAGGTGTGCTTCCCAGCTTGCGGCCGAGCCCGACTGCTTCGCCCAGACGTCGAACACGTACGCACCGGTGGCCAACCCGGTCGTGTCCCACTTCGCGGTGGCGCTGGTGCTGTAGGCCTGCAGGATGGTCCACGAACCACCCGGCGGCTGAATCCAGAACTGGTAGACGGGGTTGGGGCAACCCGTGGAGGTCGCGCTCAAAGTGACCTGCGTGCCAGGCGCCTGGGGCGAAGCGGGACCGGGCGCGTTCCAGGTCACGGCCGTGCACACGACCGGCGCCTGGAGGGCGTAGGTCGGGTTGGGTGAGACATGCGCCTCCCAGTCCGCGGTCGAGCCGCTCTGCCTGGCCCAGGCGTCGAACACGTAGGTTCCACCTGCCAGGCCCGTTGTGTTCCAGGTGGCGGTCGCGTTCGCGCTGTACGACTGCAGCACCGACCATGCGCCCCCTGGCGGCTGAACCCAGAACTCGTATTGCGGGTTGGGGCAGCCGGTGGCCGCGCCGGTCAACGTGACCGGCACGCCGGCCGTTTGCGGAGCTGCCGGGTTGAACGCGAGGGTGACCGCGGAACACGGCGCCCCCGTCTGCAGGGTATAGGTGGGATTCGGCGAGATGTGAGCCTCCCAGCTCGCGGTCGAACCCGATTGCTTGGCCCAGATGTCGAAGAGATACGTGCCGGTGGGCTGGCCCGCGGTGCTCCACGTTGCAGTCGAGCTCGCGCTGTACGTCTGGAGGATGGTCCAGGCCCCGCCCGGCGGCTGCACCCAGAACTGGTAGACGGGGCTCGAACAGCCCGCGGCCGTTCCTTTCAGCGCGACCTGGACGCCGGGAGCTTGCGGTGATGCCGGCATGGGCGCGTTCCAGGTCACGGCCGTGCAGGTGTTGGGGATCTGAAGCGTGTAGGTCGGGTTGGGCGACACGTGAGCTTCCCAGTCGGCGGCCGAGGCGGCATCCTTGGCCCAGACGTCGAACAGGTAGGCGCCGGCGGCGAGCCCGGTCGTGTTCCACGTCGCTGCGGATGCGGTGCTGTAGGCCTGGAGGATCGCCCACGAACCGCCCGGCGGCTGGACCCAGAACTCGTAAACGGGGTTGGGGCAGCCGGCCGCCGTGCCGCTGAAGGTGACCTGGGTGCCTGGAGCCTGCGGCGAGGCCGGGCTGGGGGCGTTCCAGGTCACGGCGGTGCACGGCGTCGGAGGCGGGGGCGGGGTCCCGTTGGTCTGGAGTGCGAAGTTCTGCGTCGCCCACTGCGGGTAGCCGAAGAACGACGGACCGCTGAACTCGTTGCTGCCCCAGACCACGCCGGCGTTGTTCGGATCAGGGGACATCCCCGAGTAATCGCCCCATCTGCACGGAGGCCCGTAGGGCGCACTGCAGCTGAGGTCGACATCCGGCTCGCCGCTCGTCGCCAGCACCGCCTCGCCGCTCATCGTCGAGAGCGCGGTGGACGACAAACGCGCCTGCGCCGCGATGAGCGGGAGCTGAGAAGATCCGCCACGGTTGTAACCGATCGCCGCGTCGTTGCCGGCGATGGAAGGCGAGATCGACGCGTTCCAGATGAAGTCGGTTGCGCTCTGCACCGTCCCTTGCTGGCGCACGGTCTTGCTGGCACCCACTATCTCGTACCAGCGTGCGACCGACCGGCCGCCCGGACCGTCGATCGTGTGCTGCGTCCATATGGCCTCGGCGCCGGCGACGTCGGGGTCGGCGTGACCGACCGCCTGGGTCAATCGCGCGTCCAGGCTGTCGATCGTCGGTCCACCGGGCTGTGGCACCGAGGCCGGGACGTCGAAAGAGCCGACGGTCAGATCACCGTCGGCGAACAGGTGGGGCGTCCCGCCCTGGAGGGCCGTGTGCCAGAGCATGAGCTTGGTCTGCGGGCCCGTCGGGTCGGAAGGCAGCGGCGCCACCGGGCTGTGTCCGGCGACGAGGTAGCCCACCGACGACGCGTCAGCCATGTTCACCGGCACCGGCGTGAACGCGGACGTGCCGTCGGCGTTCAGCAGTCGGTGCTTGGCGTCGGCGAACGAGGTGAACCCCGACGCCGAGCAGCTCGTGAGGTTGCCTGCCGGCGGTTTGGGCTGTGCCCAGATGTCGGCGGTGATAAAGACATAGTTCCCGCTGGTGTCGTCATAGAGGTTCGCCCCGAACAGCACGAAGTTGTCGTCGTGGCCGAGCTTCGGGTAGTCGGCGAGCTGGTTGCCGGTGAAAGCGGCGAACCGACACCACCCGCCGCCCAGGTTGCTCGGGTCGGCGGTCTTGGACCATCCGAAGACGAGGTAGTTCTTGTGCGTCGCAAACGCGATCGCGGCGTAGAACCAGCGGCCCGCACGGGGATCCCACTGCACCTGCGGGTCGC
Source organism: Chloroflexota bacterium (assembly GCA_005880755.1). Lineage (GTDB taxonomy): Bacteria > Chloroflexota > Dormibacteria > Dormibacterales > Dormibacteraceae > 40CM-4-65-16. The sequence goes on along the minus strand of VBGV01000074.1, from coordinate 5,310 downwards.
TGACGTTGAGGCCCGCCGGGGCCGCCACGAACGTCGCCATGTCGAGCGTGCTCAGCTGCTTGAGCGAGCGGTCGTAGACGGCGATCTGCGTGTTGACGAACTCGACATAGTGGTTCGGTCCGATCGCGCCTGTGGTGTCAGGCGGCGTGCAGCAGAAGCCGACGTCACCTGCCGACAGGCCGGGCTGGTTGGCGCCGTTGAAGATGCCTGCTTGTGGCTGTGAGGTCGCGACAGACGGGGTCGTGGTTGCCGCCATATGGCCGGCGCGCTTCTTGGCTTCGGCCAGGCCGTCAGTGTCGGCCCCCAGGAACGGCTTGCCGTGGCTGTTCGGCTTCCGCTCGGTCGGGGGCGAGGCCTCGGTGAGAGTGATGACCTGGGGATGGCCGACCGCCGCAACCTCGTTGCCGGCGCTTTTCGAGGGGGCGGCCTGTGCGCTCGGCGACCAGGCGGTGGAGGCGCACACGGCCGTGATCAGCCCGATCAGGGCGCGGCGGCGGATCGTCGACCACATCTGCCCCATGTGACCCCATGCCTCCAGGCGCGTTGCGATGGACCCGGTTGCCGGTTGGTGTGCAGAAGTAAACGCCGAATGCACGCGGATTGGTTGCTTTCGGTGCGACTCATTTCCCGGGTGTACGATCCCGGGCCGACATGAGCGCTCTGCGGGTTGCGGTTGTCGGACTCGGTTGGGTCGGCACGCACCGACATCTGCCGTGGCTGAGGCGGCGCTCGGACGTGGAGGTGGTCGGCGTGATCGACCACACCTCGGCCAAGGTCGAGAGGGCGAAATCGCTGTTCCGCATCTCGGAGGCTGCCGTCGCGGAAGGACCAGGTTCGGTGCCCTGGCTCGACCGCGTCGACGCCGTGACGATCGCAACTCCCCCGGCGACCCATGCCGCCCTGGCGGCCGCGTACCTCAAGGCGGGGAAGGACGTGCTGCTCGAAAAACCGATGGCGCTCGAGGTCGACAAGGCGCGCGAGCTGGGCGACATCGCGCGGCGGGAGGAAAGGATCCTCGCCGTGGTGCACAACTTTCAGTTCGCGCGCTCGACCTTGCGCTTGCGCAAGCTGATCGCGGACGGCCGGTTGGGCGAGATCCAGGCCCTGTGGGGCTCTCAGCTCTCGAATCCCCGACGGCGACTTCCGGAGTGGTACGAGACGCTGCCCCTGGGACTCTTCTACGACGAGTCGCCGCATTTCTTTTACCTGGTTCGAGCTCTTCTCAACGCTGATCCGCGGATCGAGGTGGTCCACGTGGTCGCCGGCGAACAGGGACGCACCACACCCGCGGCCATCACGCTGCTGATGCGCGCCGGCTCGACCTCCGCGCAGATCTCGATGAACTTCGTCGCGCCGGTCAGCGAGTGGCACCTCACCGTGATCGGGTCACAGGCTCTGGCCGTGCTGGACGTCTTTCGAGATGTGTTGGTTGTCACGCGAAACGATCGCGAGCATCTCGGCCGTCACATCCTCAGGACGACCGCGGACGTGATGACCAGTCACCTGGGCGGGGTGGCTCGTTCCGGGGCGCTCAACGTCATGGGCAAGCTGGCGTATGGAAATGACGTCGTGATCGCACGCTTCGTCGAAGCGTGCCGGACACGTGTGCCGCCGAAGGACATCTCGGCCATGGATGGCCTGGAAGTGGTGCGGCTGCAGCATGAGGTGATCGACCGCGTGCGGGTCTCGGCGCGCTGACAGGCGTGCGAATCCTCCTCGTCAGCAACTACTACCCCGAGCACGTCGGCGGCATCGAGACCGTGGCTGCCACCCTGACGCTTGGCTATCGCCGGCGAGGGCACGATGTCCGCTGGATCGCGGGCGACATCGGTTCGCGTCCGCACGCGCGTCACGGGGATGACATACCTGTCCGCGTCTGGAACGGCATCGAGAGGTTCGGTTTTCCATATCCACTCCCCTCGCCGGCGGCTGCGATCGGCCTTGGCCGCCACGTCGCGTGGTCGCAGGTCGTGCATCTGCATGACTGCCTGTACGCGCTGAATGTCGCCGCGTTCCTGGCCAGCCGGCGCCGGCATCGTCCCGCGCTCCTCACGCAGCACGTCGCCAAGGTGCCGTATCCGAACGCATTCCTCCGTGGCCTGCAGTCAGCCGCTTACGCGACCATCGGGCGCTCGGTACTCTCGCGCACGGAGCAGGTCGTGTTCGTGAGCGAGAGCGTGCAGCGGTGGTTCGAACTGCGAGTCGGTTTCAAGAGACCAACCCAGGTGATCGAGAACGGCATCGACGCGGATCTCTTCCAGCCACCGACCGACGAACAGCGGGCCGCGATGCGCGTGGTTGCAGGCGCGAACGGGTCGCGGCCGCTTCTTCTCTTCGTGGGCAGGTTCGTGGAGAAAAAGGGCGTCCGGCTCTTGCGCCCGCTGATCGAGGCGACGCCGTCGTGTGACTGGCTGCTTATCGGACGGTCAGGTGATGCCGACCCGTCGACGTGGCGACTACCCAACTTGAGGTTGGTCGCTCCGATGCAACCCGCTCAACTTCGCGACTACTACGCCGCCGCCGACCTTCTCGTCCTGCCTTCGAGCGGCGAAGGTTTCCCCGTGGTGGCCCAAGAGGCCATGGCGTGTGGAACGCCGGTCCTGCTGTCTGAACCCACCGCTGCCGGGTTGCCGGCCATTCGAGATGTGGTCTTCACCTCGACGTTGGCCCGAGGCGACCTCGAGGACGCGCTGCACCGCGCCCTCCAGACCGTCAATTCGGATGCGGGACTCCGCAAGCGTGTCGCATCGTGCGCGGGGGAACGGTGGCGCGCGGACACGATGGTCTCGCGCTACGAGGAGCAGCTGGAGGGGCTGCTGCCCTGAGGCGCGACCTTCTGGTCCGCTTTCTGCATGACTATCCGTTTCAGCCGGCGACAGCGCATTGGCGTGCGGTCGAGGCGGGCCAACTGATCGCCGCGGGACTGCCCCAAGGGCGTGGCCTGGATCTCGGATGCGGCGACGGACTGCTGACGCGGATCCTTCTCGAACAGGCCGGCGCGCGCCAGATCGTTGGCGTCGATCCCGACCCGGCGGAGGCTTCGCAGGCTGAAAAGCTCGGGATCTACTCGACCGTGCACACGGTCGGCGGCGACAGCGTGCCCGAGCCGGACGGATCGTTTGACTGGGTCCTGTCCAACTCGGTGCTCGAACACATCGAGGAGCTCGACCCGATCCTCGGCGAGGTCGGGCGGTTGCTGCGTTCGGATGGCGAGTTCGTCTTCACAGTTCCGGGCCCGGATTTCCATGCATGCCTACGCGGGCCGCTACTCCCAGGGGCATCTCGCGACGCCTACCTCCGGCACCTCGATGCGCGCCTCGCCCACCATCGCTACTGGGGCGTCGATGAGTGGGAGTCGGCGTTGCGGGGACATGGCATGCGGGTCGCCGAATCCAGTGCTTACCTGACCGAGGCGGAGGTTCGCCGGTGGGAATCGATCTCTCGCGCCACCGCGGGCATTCTGTATGGACTGGCACCACGCCGACCACAACCGATCGAGATCCAGCGCCGGCTCGGCATGCGCAAGGCCGGACAGCGGATGCCGCTCGTGTTCGCCCGCGCGCTAGCGACGGTTCTGTCGGCCGGCCTGCACGGAAGGAGCAGGGTAACTTCGCGGAGATACGGGTGCCTGCTGGTCAGGGCCGCAAAGCGCTAGACCAGACCGAAGCGCGGCGCAGCTGGCGCCAGCGGGCCCACACGAACAGCAGCACGTACTGGCTGAACTGTCCAGCGGTGTAGGAGAAGACGACCACCGGCACCGGCGTCTGGGCGAGGCTTTCGAGCGGGTCCCAGACCAGCTCCGCGAGCAGGAACGCGAGGCCGAGCCCAATCCACAACGGAGGCGGGGCGCTCTCGCGCCAGAACTGGTACGCCAGGAGCAGGAACAGCGGCGCCATCAGGACCCCGTACGACGCCCAGTCGATCGGTCCGAGCATGCCGGACAGCAGGCACGCCACCGCGAAGACCTCCCATCGCGCCTCTGGCGAATCAGTCAGGTGTCGGATGAGAAGCCAGCCGATCAACAGGACCGCCGCCGCCACCGCGATCGTGATCGTGGTCGAAGGCTCGACGCCGAGCCGGCACAGCAGCGCGACCGGCGAATAGTTTTCCGGGACGCAGGCGGCGATCGGGCCGCGGCCTTTGCTCAGAAAGCCCGCGAGGTAGTCGATCGGGTTGAGCACTGAAGGATCGCCGGCCCGCCAGGCGAGAAAGCCGAGCCCGGCGATGCTCAAAACCGCGGTGGTGGCGATCGCCCAGAGGCCGGCCTCACGCGTCTGGCGTCGGAGAAGCAGCGCGAGCGGCAAGAGGATGACGATGGGCTTGAGAGCGATCGACAGGCCGATGAGAAAACCGCCGAGCGGATCGCGCCTGCCGACCAGCACGAAACCGGCGAGCGCCAATCCGAAGACGATCAGGTTTGGCTGCAGCCAGAAGATGGTCGAGATGGCCGGCGCGAAGAGTGCCGCGGCGACAAGGGTGCTCCACCAGAAGCGCGGCGGCACACGATCGCGCATGCGGCTCCAGACTGCGGCCAGCAGCGCTCCCCAGACGATGAGGTCGATGGCCATGAACGAGGGCGAGGCGACGTCGACCGAAGAGACGCGTGTGATCGCAGCCATGACCACGGCCAGAAAGGGCGTGGCCGTCCAGGTGACGAGTCGCTGCGGGTGGCCGCTGTTCCATGCTTCGACACCGCCCTGGTACGCCAGCCCGAAGTCAGCCGTGTAGTGGATCGCGAAGGCAAGCGGTGCAACCAGGATGGCGGGGAGGAACGGCGCCAGCTTGTGAGTCACGGCGCTGAATTGTCGGGGTACGGACCGGGATTAAGCTCGCCAAGACGCGACATCGGCGCCCGGTGCCAAGGAGCCGACGAGCACGCGAGGGAGCGCATCCGTAATGCGCGACCGAGCGCGCGCAGGAGGCGACGCTGGCATCAGCGAAGCCCGGGCGCCTAGGTCGATGTATTGGCGAGCGTCTCCCGGGCCCGTACCCCGTACTAGTAGATCGGCGTCTCCACGGTTACCGCCTCGAGCCACTTGCGGCACGAGGTCAAAAAGCGCGCCGCCTGCAGGCCGTCCAGCACGCGGTGGTCGAAGGAGAAGCAGAGATACATCATCGGCTTGATCGCGATCATGCCGGTGACGGCCATTGGCCGCTCGACGATCGCCTCCATGGTGAGGATGCCGGCCTGTCCCGGGTTGATGACCGAGTAGCTGAACAGCGTGCCGAACGTGCCGGAGTTGTTCACGGTGAACGTGCCGCCGCTCAGGTCGTCGGCTTTCAGCTGCTTGCTGCGAGCACGCGTCGCGA
>VBGV01000072.1 GCA_005880755.1 Chloroflexota bacterium | reverse complement strand
CGACGGCCGCCGCGAGATGTCCCGCCGCGGATTCTTCCTTGGGCCGACCATCCTGGACCACGTCACGCCGCGGATGGCCGTGGGCCGCGAAGAGATTTTCGGTCCTGTGCTCTCGATCGCGCGGGCCGCCACGCTGGACGACGCCATCGCGCACGCGAACGCCTCGTCACTCGGAAACATGGCCACGATCTTCACCCAGTCCGGGCGCGCCGGACGGGAGTTCCGCGAGAGGGTGGAGGCGGGCATGACCGGAATCAACGTGCCCATCGCGCAGCCTTTTGCGTTCTTTCCTTTCAGCGGCTGGAAAGGTTCATTTTTCGGAGATCTGCACGTGCACGGCACAGACGGCATCGACTTCTATACACGCAAGAAAGTCGTGGTCACGCGCTGGTGATCGGCAACCTCTTCTCGTGGACGGTCACCGCCTTGTTCGGCGTCATCACGTTGTTGCTGGGTTTCGAGAGCTGGGCGCTCCTCACGGGCCACACGCCCATCTCTGAGTACATTCGCCCCGCGGTCCACTCATATCCGGGC
>VBGV01000071.1 GCA_005880755.1 Chloroflexota bacterium | reverse complement strand
GTGACGTTCACGCCGGAGGCGATTCTGTCGCTGATCGCGACCGCAGCCTCGCTGGTCGCATTTCTTTTGATGCTGCAGGAGTCACTTGCCCTGCGCAAAGGCACCGACCCGATCACGAACGCGGTTCGATCGCTGGTCCGGCAGTTCCCCCGGGCCACGTACGCGGTCGCGGTCTTGATCGGCATGGTGCTCGGCCACCTGCTCTGGCCGTAGAGACAGCCGCGGCGTCGAGCCGCAGGACGGAGTGGGTGGGTGTGGCGATGATCCTCGTCTCCGCCACCGCGTTTGGAACGAACGCAATCCTGGCCAAGCTCGCGTATCGCGAGGGCCTTGGCACCTCGCAGACGCTCGCCTTCCGGTTCGTCCTCGCGGCGTTCGGAATGT
>VBGV01000073.1 GCA_005880755.1 Chloroflexota bacterium | reverse complement strand
GGCGTTGCGCATCCCGGTCTCCTCACGGCCGCGGACCTTGCCGCCTTTCAGGCCAGGCGTGAAGACCCTGTGACCGCTGATTTTCGCGGCTGGACCGTGGCCAAGTGCGGGCCGTGGAGCCAGGGGCCCGTCTTCCTTCAACAGCTGCAGCTCCTCGCGCCCTACGACCTTGCCTCCATCGGCTTCCTGTCCGCGGATCACGTCCACCTCGTCACGGAGTGCGCCAAGCTCGCATTCGCGGACCGAGAGGCGTGGTACGGGGATCCGGATTTCGCGTCGGTGCCGCTTGCCGACCTACTGTCGAGCCGATACGCAGACGAACGCCGCCCGCTGGTCGGCGACCGGGCATCCCTGGCGTTGACGCCAGGCCGGCCCGCGGGTCTGGAGCCGCGGCTGCCGCGACGCGAGGCACAGGCCGTGACCGAGGGGCATTGGACGGGCACCGGCTCCCCCTCCCTCGGCGCGGTGCGGGGCGACACCGTGCACGTCGCGGTCGCCGACCGTCATGGGAACCTTGTCGCCTGCACCCCGAGCGGTGGATGGCTGCAGAGCTCGCCGGTGATCCCAGGCCTCGGCTTCTGCCTCGGCACGCGAGCGCAGATGTTCAACCTCGACCCCCAGCATCCCAATCACCTGGAAGGCGGCAAGCGGCCTCGGACCACGCTCAGCCCGTCGCTCGCGCTTCGCGACGGCGAACCATGCCTCGCGTTCGGCACACCCGGCGGCGACCACCAGGACCAATGGACGCTTGAGTTTTTCCTCACTCACGCCGTTTTCGGACAGGACCTGCAGGCATCCATCGACGCGCCCATGTTCCACACCACGCACTTCCCAAGCTCGTTTGCACCACACGACTCCCATCCTGGGCGGCTGCACTCAGAGCCGATGGAGCCCGGCGTGCTCGACGAGCTGCGGCGGCGAGGCCACGACGTGTTCGAGGCAGACCGCTCGTCCCTGGGCCGGATCTGCGCGGTCGGAATCGACCACGCAACCGGAATCCTCTCCGCCGCCGCCAGCGCACGCGGCGCGCAGGCATACGCCGCGGGCCGCTAGGCGAGCGGGTAGTAGCACGCGGCCTGGTGGTCGCCCTGGTTCACTGTGTCCAGTGGCGGCTCGCTTTCCGCGCAGCGCGGCTGGGCTTTGAAACATCGCGTCCGGAAGCGGCAGCCGCTGGGCGGATCGAGTGCCGATGCGACGTCGCCTTTGAGGATGATGCGTTCGCGACTGCGCTCGAGGCGCGGATCGGGGATCGGGATCGCTGACAGCAAGGAACCCGTGTAGGGATGACGAGGCCGGCGGTACAGGTCACCCGCGGGCGATACCTCCACCACCTTGCCCACATACATCACAGCGACCCGGTCCGAGATGTGCTTGACCACCGACAGGTCGTGGGCGATGAAAAGGTATGTCAGGTGGAGCTGCTCCTGGAGGTGTTCCAGAAGGTTGATGATCTGCGCCTGGATCGAGACGTCGAGAGCGGAGATCGGCTCGTCGCAGACGATGAACAACGGCTCGACCGCCAGCGCCCTCGCGATGCCGATGCGCTGCCGCTGACCGCCTGAGAACTCGTGTGGATAGCGGCCGGCGAGATCGGATGACAGGCCCACGAGGCCGAGCAGCTCTGCAATCCGCTGGGCGCGCCGCCGGCGAGTCGACGTGAGCCGATGAATGTCAAGCGCTTCGCCGAGGATGTCGCCGACGGTCTGGCGGGGATCGAGAGAGGCGAAGGGGTCCTGGAAAATGATCGCCATCTCGCGGCGGATGCGACGCATTCCCCCACGACGCAGTCGAAGGATGTTCTTGCCTCGGAAGTAGACCTCACCGGCCGTCGGCTCGACCAGGCGCAGGATCGAGCGCCCGAGGGTCGACTTGCCGCAGCCCGACTCGCCGACCAGGCCGAGCGTCTCCCCCTGACTGATGGTCAGATCCACGCCATCCACCGCGCGGACGTGACCGGTGACACGGCTGATCACGCCCGACCGGACCGGAAACCAGGTCTTGAGGCCGCGTACCTCGATCAGAGGTTCAGGCATTGAGCTCGGTGCCGGCCTGCGTCACCCAGCACCGCGCGAGCTGGTCGCGGACCTGGAGCAGAGATGGCTCCTCTCGGCTGCAGCGCGCCACCGCGAACGGGCATCGCGGCTGGAACTTGCAGCCGGCCGGCAGATGGACCATGTCGGGCGGCGAGCCTTCGATCGGCGTGAGCGGCTCGTGCGGTTCCGCATCGAGGCGGGGTATCGAGCGGAGCAGCGACCACGTGTACGGATGCTCGGGATGCGAGAACACGTCCTCAGTTCGGCCCTGCTCGACGATGCGGCCCGCGTACATGACGATGACTCGGTCACACATGCCGGCGACCACGCCGAGGTTGTGCGTGATAAGGATCGTCGCCGTGCCGTATTCGCGATTCAGCCTGCGCAGCAAGTCGAGGATCTGTGCCTGGATCGTGACGTCAAGGGCGGTCGTCGGCTCGTCGGCGATGAGCAGGCTCGGGCTCATGCTCAGGCCCATGGCGATCATCGCGCGCTGACGCATCCCCCCGGAGAGCATGTGCGGAAAATGCCTCACACGACTTCTCGCATCAGGAATCCCAACCTGTTGGAAGAGGTCGGTGGCCGTGGCGATCGCTTCGCCCGACCGCACGTGGCGGTGGATGCGCAGCGGCTCGCCTACCTGCCAACCCGTCCGGTAGACAGGATTCAGCGAGGTCATCGGGTCCTGGAAGATCATGGCCATCTCCGTCCCGCGGATGGCCTCCATCTCGTCCTCGCTGAGATCCGACAGCACTCGGTCTTTGAACCTGATGCTTCCTTCGACGATCCTGCCTGAGCGCGGTAGGAGTCGCATGATCGAGAGCGCCGTCATCGATTTCCCGGAGCCGGACTCGCCGACGATGCCAAGGGTTTCTCCGGCATCGATCGTGAGCGAGACTCCATCGACGGCGCGAAGCGTGCCTTCGGCCAGGGAAAGCTCGGTGTGGACGTTCTCCAGCTCGAGCAGGTGACTGAACGCCATCAGCGTCGAAGCCTGGGATCGAGCGCGTCCCGAAGTGAATCGCCGAGCAGGTTGAAGCTGTACACGGTGATCGAGATGGCGACGCCCGGGATGATGGCCAGCCACGGGTCGTTTGGGAGAAAGGTGCGGCCGGTGGTGATCATCTGTCCCCAGTCCGGTGTTGGCGGCTGGGCGCCGAGACCGAGGAAGGAGAGGACTGCCTCGGCCAGGATCGCGAACCCCGCGGACAGCGAGACCTGCACCAGGACCGGGTTCATGAGGTTCGGTATGAGGTGCCGAAGGACAATGCGCACCGGGGTCGCGCCAAGCGATCGCGTGGCGACGACGAACTCCATCGGTTTGAGCTGAAGCACCACCGCCCGCACGAGCCTCGCGTAAGCGGGGATGGCCACGATCCCGATGGCGATCATGGCGTTGCGGAGGCTGGGCCCGAGTGCGGCCACCAGGGCGATCGCCAGGATCAAGGCGGGAAACGCGAGCAGGGCGTCGATCACGCGCATCAGCAGGAGGTCTGTCAAACCGCCCGCGTAACCGCTGACCAGGCCGATCAAGCCACCTGCGACCAACCCGACGGCGACGGCGACAAAGGCGACCGGAAGCGAGATCCGGGCGCCCCACAGGATGCGGCTGATCTGATCCCGTCCCAGCTCATCGGTGCCCAGCGCGTGGCCGGGGCTCAGCGGCGGCAGGTATGCGTTGTCGGGTTCGGTGGCGATCGGGTCGTGGGGTGAGATCACGGGAGCCAGAAGCGCGACCAGGAAGAGCACCGCGACCAGAGCCAGGCCGACGAGGACGCCTCGGTTCTTCCTCGCCAGCTCCAGCAAGGCGACCGGCCGGCGGCGGATCGGACCTTCGGCGGCGACGATCGCGGGCGCGTTGCTCATGCGTACGAAATCCTCGGGTCGAGCCAGCCGTAGACCAGGTCGACGACGAGATTGGCCACCATGTAGGAGAAGGCGGCCAGCAGGACGACGCCCTGGACGACCGTGTAGTCGCGGTTGAAGATCGACTCCACGGCCAGGCGGCCCACCCCCGGCCATGTGAAGACGGTCTCGGTCACCACAGCGCCCTCGATGATGCCGCCGATCTGAAGGCCGACGATGGTCACGACGGGTATCAGCGCGTTCTTGAGGGCGTGGATGAAGACGACACGACGCCACGAGGCGCCTTTGGCGCGCGCGGTCCTGATGTAGTCGAGACCCAGGACCTCGATCATCGATGAGCGAGTAAAGCGCATGTTGATCGCGGTGCCGGCCGTGCCAAGCGCGATGGCCGGCAGGGCCACATGGCGCAGGCTCTCCCACGGATCCTGGAAGAAGGGCACGTAACCGCCGAAGGGAAACAGTCGGGCCGAAACCGACAGGACGAAGATCAGGACGATCCCGATGAAGAAGTTCGGGACCGAAACGCCCGCCACGGCGATGCCCGTGGCGAGCTTGTCCACGACCGAACCCCGGCGCACGGCTGCGACGGTGCCCAGCGGGATCGCAACCAGTAACGACCAGATCAGAGCGACCACGCCGAGCTCAATCGTTGCCGGCAGACGCTCCGTGATCGCGCCGGCGACGGGTTCGTGAGTAGTGATCGAGCGGCCCCAATCGCCGTGAACCACGTTGTCGATCCAGATGACGTACTGCACGTACAACGGCTTGTCGAGGCCTAGCTCTTGATGGATCTGGGCGATTGCCTGCGGGCTCCTGTCTTCGCCGAGGATGATCAGAGCCGGGTCGCCGGGGGTCAGGTGGATGAGCATGAAGACCCCCACCGTGACCAGGAACGCAACCGGGACCATCAACACCAGGCGGCGCAGGACGTAGGTGGTCATGCCGGATCAGGTTTCCGGCATGACCTGCCCACGAACGATCTGTGAATCGCTAGCCCTTCCAGACCTCCGCCATCCGGATCATCAGGTCGGGATAGAGCGTGAAGTTGTGGATCTTGGTGTCGGAGATCTGTGCGCTGACGCCGAACGTGGTGAAGACGTATGGAGCGTCCTGCACGATCTGCTTCTGCGCATTGATGTAGTCCTGCTTGCGCTTGGTCTGGTCCGCATTGGTGCGGGCGTCGTCCAGCCAGGCGTCGACCTGGGAGTTGCTGTACATACTGTCGTTGAAATCGCCGCCCGTGTGCCACCACGCATACATGTTGCCGTCCGGGTCGATTCGCCCAGACCAGTTGACGCCGCAGGCCTCGAACTTGTGCGCCGCGCATTCCTGCTGATACGTGGCGAACTCCTCGGTCTGGATCTGCATCGTTATTCCCGCCGCGGCCAGCTCTGATTGGAGCAGCTGCGCCGCCTGCTGGTTGACGGGATCGGACGTCGTCTTGAAAGTGAACGTGAACCCGGTCGCCATCGACTTGGCCTTGGTCGCGTCGGCGTGGTCGTAGATCTTTTCGCCGGCGTCGAAGGCCCAGCTCGAGGGTGGAATTGGACCGTAAGCCACCACGCCTATGTTGAAGTTGATGTTCTTCAGGATCGAGTATCGGTCGATCGCGATCGCGACCGCCTGCCGCTTGGCGGGGTCATTGAACGGTGACGTCCCGGCGTTGAGCTCGAAGCCGTTGAAGCCGATCGCGGGCACGTCGCGGTAGACGAAGCTCGAATCGACCTTGAGCGACGCCACGTCTTTCGGCGCGATCACCCGAGCAATGTCGATGTCGCCTGTCTTGAGGGCGGCGAGGATCGCGTTCACATCCGGGATCGCGCGGTATGTGAGGCCGTCGAGATAGGGGAGACCGGACTTCCAGTAGCTCGAATTCTTCTTCAGGGTCAGGTGGTCGTTCCGCTTCCACTCGACGAACTCGAACGGACCGCTGCCGGCTCCGGCCGGCGCCAGCGAGAAGTCCTTGCCGCCTTTGGTGACTGCATCAATCGACAGCATCATCCCCGCGCGGTCGACCAGCGTGGCGAGCAGCGTGGCGTTGGGCTTGCTGAGGTGGAAGACGACGTGCGTGTCGTCCGTGACCTCAACGCTCTTGACACTGGCCAGGTCTGACTTACGACGGGACGTCGCGCCGGTCTTGTAACGCTCGATGTTGGCCTTCACCGATGCGCCGTTGAAAGGTGTCCCGTCCTGGTACTTGACGCCCGACTGAAGCGTGAACTTGTAGTTCAGTGGGTCGGAAACGTCCCACGACTTGACCAGTCCTGACTTGATCGTCAGCGACGGGTCGATCGTGAACAGCGAGTCATACACGTTGTAAAACACCTCGCGCTCGACCAGTAGCGAAGAGTCCATCGGGTCGAGGGTCCGCAGCTCACTTTCGAGCGCGATGGTTGCCGTGCCGCCGTTCTTGGGTGTCCCGGAACTCTGGTTTCCGCCGCCGCCGCCGCACGAGGCAATCAACGCAAGACAGATGAAGCCAACTCCGACTCGTCTCATCTTCGACACCTCTCCCACAGCCCGGATCCCCGGCGTCCGGCAACCCCTAATTACGCGTCTGTACTCGCTCGAGTGTCAAGTATTGATTTGCGCGCCCTGGACTTTCTCAATCCGGATGATGGAGGCGATCGACGACCTGCTTCAAAACCTCGTACGGCTGGGCGCCGAGGACCAGGTAGCGCCGGCCGAAGATGTGCGCCGGGATCGCGTCGATGCCGACTGACGATGCGATGCGGCGGTGCTCGTCGATCAGATCCGCGTAGCGACCCTGATCGATCGCGGTCCTGAGCTCGGCGGCGTCCAGCCCCACGGCGGTGCCGATTCGCACAAGATCGTCGACGTTCTCGAGCTTTCCGCTCCCTTCCCAGTGAGCCTGGAACAGCGCGTGGTGCATCTCGTCGAATCGGCCACGCTCGCGGGCGAACTCAGCCGCGCCCAGCGCACGGCGGGAATTGATGATCACGTCGCGATGCCGCAACTCGAGCCCGGCATCGGCCGCGATCGACCTGAGGTGCTCCTCCGCTCGCTCCAACCGCCGGCCGCGGAAATAGACCTCTCGCGGAATGCCCTCCATCGGCGCCTCGGGATGGAGCTCGAAGGGCAGCCACGTGACGTGTACAGCGCCTTCGCGCTGGAGCTGTTCGACCCTGACCGAGTCGATGTAGCACCAGGGTCAAACGTAGTCCGAAAAGATGACGAGATCGACCGGTTCGAGCTGGGACATCGCTTCTAGACAACGCTAAGCGAACTCCCCCGATTCCTTCGGCATCCTTTAACCAGCCGGTGGCAGAATGGGTTGCAGGTCCCCCGTCAGACTGGGTTCCAGGAGGCTTGAATATGCCAGAGACAAGAACATTCGTCGCGAACGCGCCGGTGTGGGTTGACCTCTCGAGCAAGGACGCCGCGGGATCGCGCGATTACTACGCCAAGCTCTTCGGCTGGAAGGTCGACCTGACCAAGGATCCCGCCGCGGGCGGCTATGCCCTGGCGACCATCGGCGGCAAGAACGTGGCCGGCATCGGTCCAGTGCAGGACCCGAACGCGCCGACCGCGTGGATGGTCTACATCGGGACGCGCGACGCGGAGGCGACCGCCAAGAAGGTCGAAGCCGCCGGCGGCAAGGTGATCGCCCCGGCGTTCGACGTCCTCAAGTCCGGCCGCATGGCCGTCTACCAGGACCCGTCCGGGGCTTTCATCTCGGTCTGGGAGCCGAAGGAGATGCAGGGCGCCGACATCATGAACGCGCCGAATTCCTTCGCATGGGCGGAGCTCAATGCCAGAGGAATCGACAAGGCCAAGTCCTTCTACAAGAACGTCTTCGGCTGGGGCGAGAAGCTGATGCCGATGGGCGAAGGCCAGGAGGGCGAGTACACGGAGTTCAAGCTCAACGACGAGAGCATCGCCGGGGGCATGGAGATGAACCCGATGGTGCCCAAGGAGGTCCCGTCTTACTGGCAGGTCTACTTCGGTGTCGACGACGTCGACAAGGCGCACAAGAAGGCGGTCGACCTCGGCGCCACGTCGATGCTGGAGCCGCAGGACTTTCCGGGGGGACGCTTCGCGATCCTCTCCGATCCGCAGGGTGCGGCCTTCGGGCTGCTGAGGATGGAGCGGTAGACGATTAACAACCGGCGGGCCACTTGCGGCCCGCCGGTCTTATCTTTCGTCTCGATGAAGAAGAAGAACCCGATCGTCGACAGGTGGTTCAGGGGCAAACCGGCCGAACCACTTCTGCGGCGGGTCCGCGACCTGGTCATGTGGTCGGACGACCGGATGACCGAGTACTTGAAGCACGGTACGGTCCAGTTCGCCTACAAGGGCGATATGGCCAATTTCGTCCAGCACGGCGCCAAGACCGTAACCCTCATGTTCAATCGGGGAGCGAAGATTCGCGGCAGCTTTCCGCACCTTGAAGGCAGCGGCCCGTCGGCACGATTCATGCGCTTTGCTGACCTGCATGAGGTGGACGACCGCATGGTCGAGCTCAACAGGATCGTCGTCGCGTGGTGCGAGATGATGTCGCCACCGCGGGTGCTGAAGATCCGGATCCCGACCGGAAGGCCGCCGGGGAGGCCGAAGAAGGCTGTGGCGAAGCCAAAGCGCTAGCGGCCGCAATTGGGCTTCTAGGCGAAGAAGGCCCGCGCGACCTGCGCCGCGACACGCGCGTTGTTGACCACCAGGTCGACGTTCAGGTCCAGGGACCGGCCGCCCGACAGCTCGGCCACGCGAGCCAGCAGGCGTGGGGTGACGTCGGGGCCGCTCAGGTCCCGAATCTCCGCCACGGCCCGCACAGTCATCTCTTCTGCTCCCTCGAGGTCGGCCGGCGGCGGGACGGCCACCACCACGCCTCGGCCGCCAGCGTCCCACGACGCACGCAGCGTGCTCGCGCATTCGTCTGCGCCGTCGACGCGTGCGCTCACGGGACAACCGCTACGGCGAGAGTAAAAAGCCGGGAACTCGTCGATTCCGTAGCCGAGGACGGGAACGGACAAGCTCTCCAGTAGCTCGAGCGTGAGTCGCAGGTCGAGGATGATCTTCGCCCCAGCGCAAAAGACGGCCACGGGCGAGCGGGCCAGCTCTTCGAGGTCGGCCGACTGGTCTTCCGGGTGGCCGCGGTGGACGCCGCCGATGCCGCCCGTGGCCAAAAAGCGCACCCCTGCCATCGCGGCCACGCGCATCGTGGCGGCGACCGTGGTCGCCCCCGCCGCCCGCCGCACGATCAACGGCCCCAGGTCGCGCGAGCTCACCTTGACCGACCCCGACGCGATGCGCTCGAGGTCGGCGTCGCTCAAACCGACCCGCAACCGGCCGTCCAGCACGGCCACGGTCGCGGGTGTCACGCCCTCCTCCCGGATCGCGATCTCGCAGCCGCGTGCCGCTCGCAGGTTGTGGGGGGCAGGGAGGCCCTGGCCGACGATCGAGGTCTCGAGCGCCACCACAGGGCGGCCGCGTTCGAGGGCTGCCGCCACCTCGGGCGCGACTTCGAGGAGGTCGCTCAGATCGGCCGCGCCCCGGCCAGCGTCACCGACTGCGAGGCTGCCTGGACCGCCCGCTCGGCCGCCTCGACGGGCGTCGCCCCGTGCAGCCAGGCGATACAGAAGGTGGCGGCGAAAGCATCGCCCGCGCCGGTGGGATCGACCATTTTCACCTCGGGCGCCGCGAGCTTGCGCCCATAGACCATCGAACCTGCGGCGCCGAGCTTGAGGACAGGGACCTGGGCGAGGCTCTCGAGCGGAACCGCCAGGGTCGCCGCCTCCGCCTCCGTCGCGAACAGGAGCTCGGGCTTCATGCGGGCCAGGACGTAAGCCATGTGGGCGGGGCCGAACGCGCGCAGGCCTGCCGCCGACGAGAGATCGACGGCGACCATGCCGCCCGCTTCGCGCACGATCCTGATCGCGGCACGGGTCGCGCTGGCGATCGGCTCCACGAACAGCGAGTAGGCCGGCACGTGGAGCAGGGCGGCGTCGCGAAACCACGCTTCCTCCAGGTCGTCCGGGCTCAGGCCCACGCTCGCGCCGCGCTGCGTCGCCATGCTGCGCCGGCCGTCGGGTCCGACCACGACGGCGATGATGCCGGTCGGCTCGGCGGCCCAGACCGCGCGGACCTCAACCCCACGCGCTTCGAGGTCACTGACCAACCTGCGCCCGGTCTCGTCCTCGCCGATGCGGGTCACCAGGCGCACCGGTTCGCCGGAGGCGGCGGTCCACGCGCAGAAGTTGGCAGCCTGGCCGCCTCCCCCGATCGCGATCGAGGCGGGTGAATCGTCGTCTGGCTCGAGTGGGCCCTCGGGGACGATCCTGACGTCGAGCACCAGGTCGCCGATGGAGACGATCACGACCTGACGAGGATAGCCGTACCTCAATTGAGGTAACCGGAAACCATCCAAATGGGGCTGGCTTCCTCGCCTGGCGCGCCGGATGATTTCGGTTGCCGGGAAATGGGTCGCCCGGCCTTTCCAGGGCTGTGGGGGGTGAGCCATGCGCTGCGCGCACCGCACGCATGGCAACCTCCTTTCCCAAACCGACTTCCCGGGCACGATCGACTACTCGACGTTTGTCAGCACCTACGACGACGGGTCGAACCCGGACCATTACCAGCAGCAGGTCGTGGCGACGATCTCAGTGCCGTGAGCGTTCCGGCGTAAGCAATCCGAACGCGGCGAGCTGCTTGCTGAGCCGCGCTTCATGGGGCTCGTCCAGCCGCTGCGCGGGGGGCGCGGGCCACGGTTCGCAGATTCCCTGCAGGTGCAGCGCGGCCTTGATCGCGCCGGGAAAGACGTCGCCCCGGAGCGCCATGACCAGCCGGTACAGCGCGTCCTGGCTCGCGCGAGCCGCCTCGAGGTCGCCACGCTGGTACTCGTCGAAGATGCGCACGACCCATTCAGGCGCGATGTTGCCCGCGCCGCAAATCGTGCCCGCGGCGCCGACCGCAAGCGAGGCGACCAACATCGTGTCGCTTCCGGTGAACACACGAAAGCCGGCCACGTCACGCGTTGCGATGCAGACGCCCTCGAAGTACTCGAAGTCCCGGCTCGAGTCCTTGATGCCGCGGATCGCGCCTTCGTTGGCGAGCACGGCCACGGTGACGGGCTCGACGACGACTTTGGTGAATTGAGGAATGTTGTAGACGAGGATCGGCACCGGTGCAGCCTCGGCGACCCGCCGGTAGAAGGCGAGCAGGCTCGCCTGGTCCATCGGGTAATAGAACGGTGGCGCCACCAGCGCGGCGTCCGCGCCCAGACGCGCAGCTGCCTCGACCTCGGCCCGGGCGGACTGCAGGTTCGGCTGCGCCACGCCGCAGATCACAGGAACGCGTCCGGCCGCCGCCTCGACCACGGCCTTCAAGACTGTGCGCCGGGCGGGCTCGTCCAGCGCGGCACCCTCACCGGTGGACCCGAGCGGGAGCAGGCCGTGCACCCCGCCGGCGATGACGTGCTCCACCAGCCGGGCGACCGCGGGCTCGTCCACGCTTCCGTCCCGCTTCAGCGGCGAGGCGAGAGCGACGAGGACTCCGGCGAGGCGGTCGATGGCGAACATGGTCAGCCGGCGGCCGAGATGACATCGACGCGGAAGGTCAGCAGTCGCATATCAGGCAGATTCTGACCCAGCCATGCTGTCCGGTTTCAGCCTCTGGCCGATGAGCAGCGCACACTCCCGCATCAATTCGAGTATCTCCTGCTGGATCTCAACCTGCTCCTTGCTCGCTCCGCACAACGTCCCGAAGAAGCGACCTTCGGCAGTGAAGACCGGATAGGAGATGAAGGTGCGGATCTCCAGCAGCCTCGCGACGCTGCTCTTCGGAAACTGCTTCTGGGCGTCGCTGGTGTAGTTCGGGCCGCCCTCGACGACGAAGCGGCACACGCCCTCGGACCAGGGCAGCGTCACGTCCTCCGGGATGTGAAAGAGGTCGCTGCGGTTGCACGAGAAAACGATGTACTGCTCGTCGACCGTCAGCCGCGTCTCGGCCAGGTAAGTGGAGCTGAGGCCGGTCAGCTCGGCAAGCATCGCGAGCACGCCGCGCGCGACGGTCTCCAGGTCGCTGCCCCGCGCGGCGGCTTCCTCGAGCAGCTGCCGTGCCGTCGGAGCCATCGGGAGTACGGTATCAACAGTTGATTCGCAACCTGATCGGGTCGGAATGGCGCCTGCCGGCTCAGGACGTCAGGTCGCTTCCGGTGTTCAATCCAGCCACCGCCGAAGTGATCGAGCAGGTACCCCTGTCGGACGGGCGTGAGGTCGATGCGGCGGTGCGAGCGGCCGCGGAGAGCTTCCAGACCTGGTCGCGCACCGCGGTCATGGACCGGGTCCGCCTCATGTTCCGCTTCAAGGCGGTGCTCGAAGACAGGTTCGAGGAGCTTGCCGCGCTGGTCACGCGCCATCACGGCAAGACGCTGGACGAAGCGCGCGGCGAGGTGAGGCGTGGCATCGAGGTCGTCGACTTCGCCTGCGGCGCGCCGACGCTCCTGCAGGGACGCACCCTGCGGGACGTTTCCGCGGGCGTCGACCAGGACCTGTATCGCTATCCGGTCGGCGTTTGCGCCGGAATCCCGCCCTTCAACTTCCCGGTCATGATCCCCCTCTGGATGTTCCCTCTTGCCGTCGTGGCGGGGAACACCTTCATCCTCAAACCGTCCGAACGCACGCCCCTCGGAGGTGCACGCCTCGCGGAGCTCTTTCTCGAGGCGGGGTTTCCGCCGGGGGTCCTGAACGTGGTCCACGGCGCGGCCGGCGCCGTCGACGCACTGATCGAGCATCGTGGGATCAGCGCGATCTCGTTCGTCGGCTCGGCGCCGGTGGCGCAGCACGTGTACACGGAAGCCGCCGCCCGGGGCAAGCGTGTCCAGGCTCTCGGCGGGGCCAAGAACCACATCGTCGTGATGCCCGACGCCGACCCGGCGGTGGCGGTGCCCGCCATCCTGAATTCGGCCTTC
>VBGV01000170.1 GCA_005880755.1 Chloroflexota bacterium | reverse complement strand
GCTGATGTCGAGGCGGCCGTAGCCCTGTGCCACGAGCCGGCGCCAGCGTCCGGCAATCGTTCCTGCTACCGGGATGACTTCCTCGCCCACGGCTGCTTCCGCCAGGTCGAGGTCTTTGAGGGCCCACTCGAGCGAGAAGTCAGGTGAATCGTCACCCTGCTCCATCTTGGCGAGCTTGGTCATCGCCACTCCCGAAGCGAGCGTGCCGCCGGTCACAGCTTCGATCAGCGATCGGTACGAGACGCCCAACCGCGTTGCGAGCGCGCTCACTTCGGCGACAGCTTCGACCTCGAAGGCGAGCCAGGTGTTGAGCACCAATTTCATCCGGGTGCCCGCACCGGCTGCACCGAGCCAGAGGGTGCGCTGTCCGAGGGCCCGAAACACAGGCTCGAGGACCGGTTCAGCATGCTCCGGACCCGAGGCGAGGATGAGCAGGCCGCCATTGCGGGCCGGTCCGCGGCTCCCGGAGACCGGTGCATCCACGAAGGCGACGTCGGGCCGCTCGCGGGCGACCTGAGACGCGAGGCTCTCGGTGGCCTCGAGTCCGATGGTGCCCATCTGCGCCCAGACGGCGCCCGACCGAAGTTCGTGCAGCGCGCCCTGGCCCACCATCACTTCACTGACCGCTTCGGCGGTGGGGAGCATCGTCAGCACGACATCCGCGCCGGCGACGGCGCGAGCGGCTTTCGTATAGGCGGTGGCGCCGCGCTCGGCGAGATGCGCCGCCGGGCCGGGCGTGCGATTCCACACATCGACGGTGAAGCCCTGGTCCAGCAAGCGCTCCGCGATGCCGGCTCCCATGGTGCCGGCGCCAAGCAGCGCGATCCGCGGCCTTGAGGATGGGGTGCTGTTGGTCTCGTTCATCGGTTCTTCTCCGCTCAACGTGAATTTCGGACGCAGCGTCTCGTATTTCTGTAGAGTTCCAACACGATGGCCCCGAGACCTATTCCGACCCGGTCGAAACGGGGCCGGCCGCGCAGCGGGCGAACCGAGAAAGCAATCCTTCGAGCCGCGAGCGAGCTAGTCGCCTCGTCCGGCTTGGCGGACATGACCATCGAAGGTGTGGCCGACCGAGCAGGGGTCGGCAAGGCTTCCATCTACCGCCGTTGGCCCAGCAAGGGAGCGCTTGCGTTCGACGCCGTGGTCGACACGATCCTGTCCACCCAGCCGACGCCGGACACGGGCAGCCTCGAAGGTGACCTGCTGCAAGTCGCCAGGACCTGGATCGGGGGAGCGCGCGGCCGGCGGGGGGGACGAACGGTCGCGGGTCTGATCGCCGAGGTGCAGAGCGATCCGGACCTGGCCGCCGCGTGGCGGGAGAGGTTCGTGAGCCGGATCCGCCGAGAGCGACGTCCGATCGTGGAGCGTGCCATCGAGCGGGGGGAGATCCCGGCCGGCAGCGATCCGGAGGTGATCATGGACCTGTTCTATGGCCCGCTTTACCACCGGTACCTGAACGGGCATCTCCCGCTCGACGACGCTTTCGCCAAACGTGTGGCGCGCATGGTCGCGGCGGCCGCGGCGGCCGGCGCCGCCGCCTAGGAGTGATCCGGATCATTGCCGACCTTCGTCAGACGATCTAGCGTGGAGTTATGGAACCCCTGGGTCGAGTCAACGGACAACTGTCGGGCGTGAAGCTCGAGAAGCGATATCGAGCCGTCTGGAACGGCACCGTTGTTGCCGAAAGCGCGGATACCGTCGTCGTCGATGGCAATCACTACTTCCCACTAACCGGTGTGCGAATGGAGAATCTGCGAGCAAGCGCGTCACATACGAGGTGCTACTGGAAAGGAGAGGCGAGCTACTACGACGTCGTCGTGGGCGACAGGGTGAACAAGGACGCTGCTTGGTACTACCCCGATCCGAGTCCGGCCGCAGCCCGGATCAAGGACCGAGTTGCGTTCTGGCACGGCGTCAAAGTGGAGGCGGCGGAGCCAACCGTATAGTGATGCCGATGCCGGCCAACGCTGAATTCGTGATCGAGGCCGACGCTGCAGCGACCGCGTGGCTCGACTCGCACAAATCTCAGGGCCCGCACGTCATCAGATACGACATTCTGCTTGATGGAGCCCGCCCCGAGCAAATCAGCAACTACGTGCCGGCCGTTCTCCCCAACGGCACCAAGATCGCGATCGATCCCAGGGCGGCCGCAAGGCTTCCTTCACGATTTCGTCTGACCGTCCGCGGGCTCGGTCGATTCAAGCACCTCGACCTCGACCTCACCGGCGAGCAGTGGGGAGCGCTCCTGTACGACTGAGCCTGTCAATTGCATGACCATCGCTTGCGCACCACGCGCCTACACTCATGCCCAACGTGGACGGCGAGGCGGTCGACACAGCGCTGTGGGCCCGGACGAAGGGCATGCGGCGCATGCGCGCCGCGCTCCAGGCAAGCCTGCTATTCCCCGCGCTTGCGAGCTTCTGCCGACTGACCGTTCGCGACCGCGAACTATTACGCGAGCTTGACGGACCGGCGGTTTTTGTCGCCAACCACGTGAGCGCCCTCGACGCTGTGGTGATGGCGGAGGCACTGCCGCCTCGCTACCGGCATCGCTCGGTCGTGGTCGCCGCCGCTGACTCGATCTTCAAGCGCAAGTGGGAAGCACGGCTGGCGCAGGTGACCGTCGACGCTTTTCCCATCCCGCGCGGCGGTGGTGCGCGGGCGCACCTCGAGTACCTCAAAGACCTGCTCCGCAAGAAGTGGTCGGTGATCATCTTTCCGGAAGGTCGCCTGACTGTCACCGGCGCGATCGGAACATTCCGCAAGGGCGGCGCCATCCTGGCGATGGACGCCGGCGTGCCGATCGTCCCGGCTTACGTCGATGGGATGTACGAGGTGATGCCGCGGTTCCGGCGCGTTCCGCGACCAGGTCGTGTGAGCGTGACGTTCGGTGCACCCCTGGTCGCCCAAACCGACGAGGACTACGACACGTTTATCGCACGCGTCGAGTCATCGGTCAGGACGCTGGCAGGCCCAAAGGGCATCGAGGTCGAGCCAGCCGGCGGAGCGCGGTCCGAGGGTCCGAACTACTGGTATTGACGGGGAAGGACGTTGTGATCCGCCCGTCGTTTCAGACGTGGCGCAACCGCTTCGTATCGGCCCTGGTCGTAGTCGGCGTCTTCGTCGTAATTCGGCTGTGGGGAGACTGGCACCGCGTGCCGATAGTCGCTCGCGATATGGAGGCCATCCTCTACGCGTCCTCGATCGTCTTCGCCGGCCTGGTGATTCTCCTGGTCTTCACGCGAGAGGAGTTGGTGATCGCCGGCGGGACCCTCACGCGCCGAAACTTGCTTGGAATACCTACGCGGTATCCGCTCGACAGAATCGGTGGCATGGCGCGCCGGGATGTCACGTACCTGTTTGCGCGCCAACCGAGCCAGTACATAGTCGTCTACGACAAGCAGAATCGATGTCTTTTCAAGATGAATCGTGTGATCTGGGACCCGGGTGACGTGAGGCGGCTCCACGCGATCGTCGGTGGCGATGGCCGGACCCGGCTCAGCACGATGTCGGAGCTTGCCGAGGAGTTTCCTGGCTCGATCGCTTGGCCGATCGCCCACCCTTGGGCGACTTTCGCGATTGAGTTCGCGGTTCTGCTAGTGCTCTTATTCGCGCTGGTCAGCCTCCAGGATGCTGTGACATCGAGGTTGTAGGGACGTGAACATTGCCGCCGATTGGCCGCTGGGTGCTGTGGAGCTGAAGGTCCTCGATCTCGAACGCGAGTCGACGTTCTACGAATGGTTCGGCTTGACCCGGATCAGCGGCGACGCCAACCATGCCGTCTACGGCGCAGACGACGCGCCCCTGCTGCGCCTCACGTCACTTCCTGGTGGACGCGAGCGTCCGCGTCACACCGCAGGCCTTTATCACTTCGCCATCCTGCTGCCGAGCGAAGAGGAGCTCGGCGGCTTTCTTCAGCGCACCCTCGAAGAGCGACTGCCATTGACCGGGACCTCGGACCATCTTGTCAGCCAGGCTCTTTACTTCGACGACCCCGAAGGCAACGGGATCGAGGTTTATGCCGACCGGCCGCGAAGCGAGTGGCAGTATCCGGACGGCCGGCTGAAGATCGGCATCGAGCACCTGGACTTCGAGCGGCTTCTGCGCATCGCGGCACGGCCGGAGAAAAAGTTCTCGGCCGGCACGGTCCTCGGGCACATGCACCTGAACGTGGGCGACCTCGACGCGAGCCAGGCTTTCTACGGGTCCCTCGGCATGGAGCTGATGGCTGAGGCCGGCCACGTCATGCGGTTCCTGAGCTGGGACGGTTATCACCACCACCTGGGCCTCAACCTGCTCGAGGGCCGCGGCGCGGCGCCTGTCGAGCCGGGCGTTCGCGGCCTCCACAGCTTCGAAATTCGAAGGCTGGAGGGCCCTTTGACCGACCCCAACGCGATTCTGCTTACCCCGCCGATCTAGCTGTCCGACGGCGCTGGCGGTTTGTCGGGTAACCAACCTGATGACCAAACGTGGTGTCTTTGAAAAATCGTCGTGTAGGCTATTCAGCCGTGCCCGAGGTCCTCCTGGTTCTCCAGCTTGCCATCGAGGTGGCTTTCGCGCTCCTGGCGATCCGGACCGTGATGAGCTGGGTCCGGCAGCCGGACCGGCGCCACGGCAACCTGGCGCTGGCCCTGGGGTCGCTCGCCCTGCTGATCCTGATCGCGCCGCTCCTCAGCGGCACCGGGGCCACCGCGCAGCTCCTGACCGACGTCGCGCTGGTCATGTTCCTGATCTCGGGCTATGGCCTCCTCATGTTCCGAGACTCCTTCGTCCCGTTCCGTCCGCGCACCAACCTTCTGATCACGGCTGGCATCGTCGCCATCGGGCTCCTTGGGATCGTCCTGGAATTGCCGGCCAATCCGGAGACGCAGCACTCGCCGCTTCAGTCGCTGGTCCTGGTGGCCGTGCTGGGCATCTGGGCGTTCTGCATCCTCGAGCCCATCGTCACTTTCTGGATCGCGGCGGGCGGACGCCCAGCGGTCGAGAAGGCACGCCTGCGGGCGATCAGCATCGGCTACGCGGGCCTGCTGCTCGTGGTCGTCGTGGGCACGATCGCCGGCTCCCTCAGCACCTTCTTATCGCTCCTGGTCTCCCTGGCGGCCCTGGCCATCGTGCCGATCCTTTATGTGGCGTTCTTCCCGCCGGTGTGGCTGCGTCGCTTCTGGCGCCAGCCCGAGGAGGCCGAGTTCCATCACGCCATCCACGACCTGCTCCTGTACAGCCCGGACCGCGCCACCCTCGCCGACCGCGCGCTCGCATGGGCCGAGCGACTCGTGGGCGGCGAAGCGGCGTTTGTGCTGGACTCGGACGCATCGGTACTGGCCGCCCGCGGCATCAGCGTTCCCGACGCCACCGCGCTGGGCAAGAGATCCGCCTTTCTCAAGCCCGAAGGCAAAGCAGATGGGCACGCGCCGTGGCAGGCCGGCACGGCATTGGTCATCCCACTCGACCTGAGGGAGGGCCGGGGCGCGATGATCCTCCTGTCCGGCCGCCTGAGCCCGATGTTCGGCGATGACGAGCTGGGCCGGCTACATCAGTACGCGGCCAGCATCACCGCCGGCCTCGACCGGGTGGCCCTCAGCTCCAAGATCGCCGCGCTCGAGCGGGCGAAGACGGACTTCTTGAACATCGCGTCGCACGAGCTGCGTGGCCCGATGACCGTGATCAAGGGTTACCTCACGATGCTCGACGCGGGCGCGTTGGGCGACATGTCCCCCAAAGCGCACGCGGTGCTCCCGCTGCTCATCTCGAAGTCCGATGAGGTCAACTGGATGATCGAGCAGATGATCGAAGCCGCGCGTCTTGAGGAAGGCCGCCTGGCCCTGAAGCGACAGCGCACCGACATCGTCGAGCTCACCGATTCTGCGATCGAGGGCGTGAAGATGTTGCTGACCGGTCATGAGCTCAGGGTCGATGCGCCTCCGCAGGCCATCGAAGCGGACGTCGACCCAGACCGCTTTCAGATCGTCGTGCGCAACCTGCTCAGCAACGCGGCGAAATATTCGGCGTCAGGCACCGACATCAATGTCGAGGTCCGGCGCGACGGCGACAAGGCTTGCGTTTCGGTGAGCGACCATGGTGTGGGCATCTCGAAGCAGGACCAGTCGCAGCTGTTCACCCGATTCGGCCGCATCGAGACCTCCGTGCACGTGCAGGGGACGGGCCTCGGCCTGTGGCTGTCCAAAGAGATCGCCCGCATGCACGATGGCGACCTGACCGTTGAATCGGGCAACGGTGCTGGAACAACCTTCACTTTCTCGGTGCCGCTCACTCACTAGTCTCTGGTGAGTGTCAGGCTTCGTTGCGTCCGGCGGGTTGACCCATAGTCTCTGTGCTCGTCGACGCGACGTA
>VBGV01000169.1 GCA_005880755.1 Chloroflexota bacterium | reverse complement strand
GCGGTGGCCTGCCATCACGTAAGGCGAGATGGTCCGCGTCGCGCCCGCAAGCTCCAGGCGCCGGATGGAGTCCGGACGCCCGGCGCGCGCGACGATGTACAGGTTGGGGTTGAAGGCCCGGGCGGCCAGGACGATGTAAACGGCGCGCTCGTCCGAGTCGACGGCGGATACCAATCCCTTCGCGCGCTCGATGCCGGCCTGCTTCAGGATCTCTTCCTTTGACGCATCGCCTTCGATGTGGAGCCGGCCTTCGGCGCGGATCCTCTCGAGCGCCTCCTCGGTCTGGTCGATGACCACGTACGGGACGCGGTGTTCCTCGAACTCAGCGACGACCTGCGTGCCGATGCGGCCGTATCCGCAGATGATGAAGTGGTCGCGCAGATGGTTCAGGTCACGCTGCAACTGCCGGTCTCTCCGATACCTGCCGAAGGCATTGTCCGCCAGAGTCTCCGCGAAAACGCCGAAGCCGTAAAGCATGGTCCCGACGCCGACGACGATGAGGCCGGACGTGAACAGCCGTCCCGTCGTGCCCTGGGGGTGGACCTCGGTGTAGCCGACGGTGCTGATGGTAATGATCACCATGTAAAACGAGTCCAGCAGCGACCAGCCGTCGATCACCATGTAGCCGGTGACGCCGACGGTGATGACGATCGCGAGCAGGACTGCTGCGAGGCGAAAGCGTCGGAGCGGATGCTCCAGTCGCATCAAAATCGGCCCTCACCCTTCCTCCCTCTCCCATAAATGGGAGAGGGCTAGTTCCTCAACCTTGGCAATTCAGCCGCCCCCGCCCGGACCTTCAAGCCCTGGTTTGGTCATCTTGCCGAGGTCGAGCACCTTGTTCAGCTGCTTTTCGGTCACGCCTCGCGCCCGAGCAAGCTGGCGGATCGACCGGCCGGTGCGCATCGATTCCTTGGCGAGCTTGGCCGCCTCGTCATATCCGATCACGGGGTTGAGCGCTGTCGCCAGCATCGGGCTGCGTTCGACCAGCTCCGGTCCGCGGTCGGTCGCCTGGAGGCCTTCCACGCATCGCTCCGAGAAGTTATGTGCGGAGGCCGCGAGCAGCGTGATCGATTCGAGGGTCGCCGCGGCGGCGACCGGCATCATGACGTTGAGCTCGAAGATGCTGCCCGCCTGGCCGGACACGACCACCGTGGTGTCGTTGCCGTAGACCCGCGCGATCGCCATCAGCATCGATTCGACGATCACGGGGTTGACCTTGCCGGGCATGATGCTCGAGCCCGGCTGCGTTTCGGGCACACGCAGCTCGCCAAGGCCCGCGATCGGACCGGAGCCCATGAGCCGGATGTCGGAGCCTACCTTCCACAGGCTTGTGCCGATCGTGCGCAGCGCGCCGTGCACGGCGACGAGTACGTCGAGGCTGGCCTGGGCGTGGAAATGGTTGGGCGCCTCCTTCACCTGGAGGCGAGTCGCCTTGGCGAGCCGGGCCGCAGCGAGCCTTGCGAACTGGGGATGGGTGTTGATGCCGGTTCCCACCGCCGTCCCCCCGAGCGGTACCCGCAAGAGCTCGTCGATGGCGGCGCGGCCGCGGCGGACCGACTCCTCGATCTGCCCCGTGTAACCCTTGAACTCCTGTCCCAACCTGATCGGCGTGGCGTCCTGCAGGTGGGTGCGGCCGGTTTTGATGACCGGCCAGAACTCTTTGCTCTTCTCATCCAGCGCGCGCTGAAGGCGTTCCAGGGCGGGTAGCAGCTCATCGTGGATGGCGATCGCGGCCGCCAACTGGATGGCGGTCGGGACGACGTCGTTCGAGGACTGGCCCAGGTTGACGTGGTCGTTGGGGTGGACGAGCTTGGATCCGCGTTCGCCGCCGAGGATCTCGGTCGCGCGGTTGGCGATGACCTCGTTGGCGTTCGTGTTGGTCGAGGTTCCGGACCCCGTTTGGTAGACGTCGATTGGAAACTGTTCGTCGAGCTTGCCGTCGACGACCTCTTGCGCGGCCGCGGCGATGGCTCGCGCACGGCGCCGAGGCAGGAGGCCGAGCTCGCGATTGGTCTGGGCCGCGGCGCGCTTGACCATGCCCAGGGCGCGGATGAAGCGGCGCGGCATCGGCTGACCCGAGATCGGAAAGTTGAGGACGGCACGCTGCGTGGACGCGCCGTAGTAGGCGTCGGCCGGGACGTGCATCTCGCCCATCGAGTCGCGCTCGGTTCGAGTCCTCCTCGCCACGCCGTGATTCTAGAGTTCCGTTGGAATGCGTCTAGCCGCGCTCGACATCGGATCGAACACCGTCCATATCCTGGTCGCCGACGTGGTCCGCGGGAAGCTCGAGGACGTAGCGCACTACGTCGAGATGCCGGAGCTTGGACCGCAGGTCGCCCGGAGTGGAGTCATCGGCAGCCGGGCCCGCGGTGCGCTTCGCGCGGTGCGCAAGGTGATGGAACAGGCTCGTTCGCACGGCTGCGACGAGCTTCTCGCGTGCGCTACGCAAGCCATCCGGCAGGCGTCGGACGGCCCCGCCTTCGTCCGCCAGGCAAGCGAGGTGCTCGGCGTGCCGGTCCGCGTCATCTCGGGCAGGCGTGAAGCCGCGTTGAGCTTCCTCGGCGCGGCCAGCCGCCACGCGGTCCGGCACGAATGGGCGTTGGTGGACCTGGGCGGCGCCTCGACGGAGATCGTGATCGCTCGCGGGCGCGAGATGCTGCGCTCCGCGGCGCTGCCGATCGGCTCGGGCGTCCTCGCTGACACATACCTGTCCGACCCGCCGAGGCCCGAGGAGCGCGCGCGCTTGCGCAAGGCGGCGCTGCGCGAGCTGCCACATGCCCCGGACGGCGAGGTCGAGCGGCTGGTCGCCACCGGCGGCACGGCATCCAATCTCCCCACAGTGCTGACCCGGCGCAACCCGCCTGCGGTCCTGACGACGGCCGACCTCCTCACGTGCGAGAC
The DNA here is from genome assembly GCA_005880755.1 of Chloroflexota bacterium. Taxonomy (GTDB): domain Bacteria; phylum Chloroflexota; class Dormibacteria; order Dormibacterales; family Dormibacteraceae; genus 40CM-4-65-16. Next base: position 1,424 of record VBGV01000169.1, on the reverse strand, counting down.
GCGCCTGGACCGGCATCGTGCGCGCCACGTGGCTGCCCTGGTCGGGCTGCCTCCCAACCGGGTGAAAGCCCTGCGCGGAGGCGTCGAAGCGCTACTCCTGCTGCTCGATTGGTACGGCCTGGCCTTGCTTCACGTCAGCCACGAAGGCCTCCGCCACGGAATGCTGCTTGCGTACTTGGAACGAGGCCGAGATTGGTGGCGGGACTCACCCCACGAAATCACGTGATTTCGTGGGAACCCCGGAAACGATGGGTAAATTAGGTCTATGGAACGTGCGAGGCGCGGCACTGGGCTGAGGCTGGCCCTCGGGCTGACGCTGGTCGTCCTGCTGGTCGAGCTCACGGGCGGCCTTCTCTCGCATTCTCTGGCCCTGCTCTCTGACGCCGGCCACGTCCTGACCGACGTGTTCGCTCTTGGACTGGCCTGGTTCGCCGTCGAGCAATCGAAGAGGCCGGCCGACAAGCGGCGCAGCTACGGCTACCAGAGGGTCGGAATTCTGGCGGCCCTGCTGAACGCGGTCACCTTGATCGTGATCGTGCTGGCGATCGCATACGAGGCGGTCCGCCGCTTCATTGCACCGGAGCCAGTTCAGGGTGGGCTCGTTGTGGGCACGGCACTGGCCGCAATCGCAATCAACACGTTCGTCATCCTCACGCTGCGAGAAGGAGGAGGAGGTCGCAACCTCAACCTCCACGCCGCCTTGCTACATGTGACGGGAGACGTAGCCGCGTCTGCGGGCGTCGTCGTCGCGGGGTTGGTGATACTGCTCACCGGCTGGCTGTATGTCGACCCTCTTCTGTCGCTTGCCATCGCGGCCCTCATCGCCTATGGGGCCTGGGGCATAGTCCGCGAAACGGTCAACCTGTTGATGGAAGGAACACCACCGGAAATCGACCTGGCTGCGGTCACCGCCGAGATCAACGAAACGAGGCTGGTGACTGGCGTCCACGACCTTCACGTATGGGCCCTGTCATCGGATCAGGTGGCCTTGAGCTGCCACGTGGTCGTGGACGAAATCTCGCTAGGAGACGCCGAACATGTTGTCCGCGACCTCGAAGGTCGCCTGTGCAGCCGCTTCGCAATCGGGCACACGACAATTCAGCTCGAGAGCTGTCACCCGTGCGGTGAGATCCACCACGGCGCCGGCGAGCACAACCATCCGCATGAGCACTTGACGTTTACTTCTGCGAGACCAGCACCTCCTCGCGCTGCAGGATCCTCCGCGCCACCGCTATAGCCGCGGCGTAGGTCGAGTCCATCCCGCGATAGCTGAGCCCGCGCGCGCCCAGCGTGCGCGCCTGCGTGTACGGAGTGTCGGATGCGTAGTGGACGATCCCCAGGTCGAAGTGGACCTGCGCCATGTTGACGCTCTCGTTGACCGGGTAGCGATCCGGCTGGCCGATCTCGTAGCACGCATCGAGATA
>VBGV01000168.1 GCA_005880755.1 Chloroflexota bacterium | reverse complement strand
CGAGGGCAAGCACGCAGGCGAGGTCGGTCGAGCCGATGCCGGTGGCGAAGTTGTTGAGGGCGCCATATGTGCAGCTGTGCGAGTCGGCTCCCACGACGAGCTCGCCAGGCAGGACGAGGCCGTTCTCCGGCAGCACGGTGTGGCAGATGCCGCCCTGCCCCACCTCGAAGTACCACTTGATGCCCATCTCGCGCGAGAACTCGCGCGTGAGGCGGCCCAGGGTCGCGCTCGCGGCGTCCTTGGCGGGCTGGAAGTGGTCCTGGGTGACGGCAACCCGGTCTGGATCCCAGATCTTCTCGGCGCCCATCTGCTCGCGCATGATCTTTCCGGCCGGCGGGATGGTCAGGTCGTGGCCCATCGCGAAGTCGACTTTCGCGAGCAGGAGGTCGCCGGGGCGCACACTGTCGCGACCGGCTCCTCGCGCCAGGATCTTCTCGGTCATGGTCATGCCCATGTCGTCAGTCCCTCAGCCTCTTCGCCACAGCATCACCGCACTCTGAGGTCGACAGGCTGCCTCCGACGTCACGCGTGCATTCGCCCGCGCGGATCGCCGATTCGACCGCACCCTCGATCGCGGTAGCCATTTCGGTGTGACCCAGGTGTCTAACCATCATAGATGCGCTCAAAATCGCCCCGATTGGATTGACAACGCCGCGGCCGGCGATGTCCGGCGCCGTGCCGTGGACCGGCTCGAACAGTCCCCGCTTCGTCTCCGGGTTGACGTTGCCGGAGGGGGCGATCCCCATGCCGCCGATCAGCTCGGCGGTCAGGTCGGACAGGATGTCGCCAAACAGGTTGCCGGTGACGATGACGTCGAACTGGGTCGGGTCGCGCACCAGCTGCATCGCGGCGGCGTCCACATATAGATGACGCGTCTTGACCTTGGGATGCTTTCTTGAGACGGCCTTCCACTGCTGCTGCCACAGGCCGCCGGCGTGCGTCATCGCGTTGGACTTGTCGACCATGACGACCTCTCGGTTCGCCGCCCCAAATGCGTACTCGAGGATGCGCGTGACGCCGGCGTAGGTGTTGAGGTCCTCCTGGATTGCCACCTCGTGCTCGGTGCCCTTCTTGAAGCGGCCGCCCATGCCCACGTAAAGGCCCTCGGTGTTCTCGCGCACTATGAGCAGGTCCATCTTTCGCCTGTCCTCGCGGCGCAGCGGTGACAGCCGATCGTCGAAGAGCTTCGCCGGGCGGAGGTTGACGTACAGGTCGAGCTCGAAGCGCAGCCTCAGCAACACGCCCGCCAGGTAGGCGGCGTCGTCCACCCGTGGGTCGCCGACGGCGCCAAAGAGGATCGCGTCGGCCTTCTCGAGGTCGCTCCATACCTGCGCAGGGATCGGCTCGCCGGTGCGCATGTACTGGTCGGCGTTGACGTCGTACTCCTGGAAGTCGAGGTCGGCGCCGGCCGCGCGGAGGACCTTGATCGCCTCGGGGACGACTTCCTTGCCCGCTCCGTCGCAGGGCAGGACCGCGATGTGATTACGCAGGTGCCGCTTCCTTCTCGCGCAGCTTGTATCGCTGGATCTTGCCTGTGACCGTCTTGGGCAGCTCGGGCACGAACTCGATGAGGTGCGGGTACTGGAAGCGCTGCAGGCGCGACTTGCAGTGCTCCTGGAGCTCGGCGACGAGCGTATCTCCCTTGATCGCCTCCGGCTTTGCGATCACGAATGCCTTGATCTTCGTGAAACCGTCGACGCTGACGCCGACCACCGCGCTCTCCGCCACCGCTCCGTGTTCGAGTAGCGCCGACTCGATCTCGATCGGCGAGACCCACAGACCGCTCACTTTGATCATGTCGTCGCTTCTTCCCTCGTACCAGTAGAAGCCGTCCTTGTCGACGCGATATCGGTCGCCGGTGAAGAACCACTCGCCGAGGATCGAGCGTTTCGATTTCTCGTGCTGCGCCCAGTAGAGCGCGAGGGCGCTGTCGCCCTTGACGTAGAGATCACCGGCCTCGCCCTTGGGCACAGGCCCGCCTTCGTCATCGAGGATCTTCAGCTCGTAGCCCGGCACGGGCTTGCCGCTGGAGCCGGGTTTCACGTCGTCGAGGCGGTTGGAGCAGTAGATGTGCAACATCTCCGTCGAGCCGACTCCGTCGAGGATGGTGAGGCCGAATGCGTCCTTCCAGCGGCGCCAGACCTCGGCCGGCAGCGCCTCGGCGGCGGCGACGCAGTGCCGGATGCTCGACAGGTCGCGACTCTTCGCGCCGTCGAAATTGAGGATCGCGTTGTAGAGGGTGGGGGCGCTGAAGAAGAGGGTGGGCCTGCGCTTCTCGATCGTCTCGAGGACGGTCGCGGGGGTGTGCCTGCCGGCGTGAAGCACCGTGCTTGCGCCCACCCAATATGGAAATGTCAGGTTGTTGCCGAAGCCGTAGGCGTGGAATAGGCCCGTCGTGGAGAAGGTGGTGTCTTTCTCGGTGATGCCGAGCACCTGCTCCGCATAGGTGACGCAGGTGTAGGGGATGTCGTGCTGGAGGTGGACGACGGCTTTCGGCTTGCCGGTCGAGCCGGAGCTGTAGAGCCAGAAGGCCATATCGTCCCGGCGCGTGGGTGCGGCTTCGATTTCGTCGCCCTTGGTGATCATGTCGTTGCGCATCGTCCGTGGCCTGTGCTGCGCTCTTTCCGCTGCGGGCTTGAGCTTCTCTTCGGTATTGGCGTCGACCACCACCACGCGCGCAAGCGAATCCTCGATGAAGTGGTCGTAGTCCTCGCTTCGCTGGAGGAGTGGGTTGACCGGGACGGGCACGGCGCCGATGCGGATCGCGCCGAGGAAGGCGGCGACCCAGCCGGGGGAGTCGTAGCCAGCGATGAGGACGCGTTCCTCCCGCCGCACGCTCAGGTCGAGGAGGGCGCGGGCGGCGCCGCAGGCGAGCTTGTGGAGGTCGCCGTAGGTGACGTCGCCGGTGGCCGAGTGGATGGCGGTCTTGGCGGCGCGGCCGGCGGCGAGGTTGCGGTCGAGGAGGTCGGCGGCGACGTTGTACCGGTCGGGTAGGTCCACCATCGCAAATCTTGTCACTTATTGGATGAGGACTGTGAAGAGGGCGCCGGGGTGGGGTCTGGGTGGCTGGAGGCGCCATCCGGTGAACTAATCTACATGCTAATTAACTTGCTATACGTACCTATGTTCGATACAATGCAGACATGCTGCTGATGGCCCAAGCCGATGCCGAGCTGGCTTCGCGCATGCTCGAGCTTCGCCAGTACATCGATCAGCTGGAGCTGGAGTACTCGCAGCTGGCGGCCGACTTCGAGAAGTGCAAGCACTGGGAACACCAGGGCGCCAACAGCGCGATCGACTGGATGCGCTTCCACTGCCATATGACTTCCAACGCCGCCGCAGATCGGATCGCGGTCGGTGAACGGGCGGCCGAGATGCCGGATACGGTCG
>VBGV01000167.1 GCA_005880755.1 Chloroflexota bacterium | reverse complement strand
CAAGACAGTGGAGCGCTGGGCTTGCGACTGCAGCCTGACCAGGGTCCTGATGCAGGACTCGGTGGTGATCGACGTCGGCCGCGCCGACCGGACGATCAAGGGTCCCAAGCGGCGGGCTCTCAATGCCCGGGACCGGCACTGCCAATGGCCTGGCTGCGAACGGCCTGCGTCATGGTGCGACGGACATCACATCGTCTACTGGATGCACGGCGGTGGCGACGAGCTGGAAAACCTCGTCCTCTTATGCGCCCGACATCATCGAATGGTGCATGAGGGCGGATGGCAGCTGTTCAAAGCCGAAGACGGCAAGATCATCACCATCCCGCCGACCGTCACGTTCGGTATGCCGCGAGGGCCAGACTAAATAGGTGACGGTCGAGCGGAGATCTCGCCGGTTCTCGTCCGAGCGGCTAGAGCGTGTCGCGCGTCGGTTGATGAATGCCTCTCCCCTCTGCGCACTCGCCACCGTGTCCCCTGGTGGTCGGGCGCATATCAACCACATGTACTTCGCGTGGAGCGATCGTTACGAAGTCATCTGGATCTCCGATCCGGAATCACTTCACTCACGCAACCTGACCCGAAACAGCTCTGCAGCAGTGACGATCTATGCCTCCAATCAGGTCTGGGGTCGGCCGGACCGCGGCATTCAGCTCTTCGGCACCGCCGGCGTCGCGGCGGGAAAGGCTGCTCAAGAGGCAAGACGCGTTTACGGCAGTCGATTCCGTGACTATGACGCTGAGGCTGACAGCCTTCCCGTGTACCGATTCAAACCGCGCACCGTGAAACTCTTCGACGAGCGATCACTGGCTCCCGTCACGTTCGTCACCGCGCGCGTCGTCCGCGACGGTCTCACATGGTTGAAGACCGAGGTCTCCGTCTAGAGGCTTACTGGCGGACGACCGCCGCGGCGCCTTTCCTCAAGATGTATTTCTGGATCTTTCCCGTCGCGGTCTTGGGCAGCTCCGCAACGAACGTCACCCCATGCGGCGCCTTGAAGTGCGCCAGGCGATCCCGGGTGAACGCGATCAGCTCGGCCTCGGTGGCCCTCGCGCCTGGCTTCAGCACCACGTACGCGAAAGGCGCCTCTCCCCACTTCTCGTGAGGCAGACCGACGATCGCCGCCTCCTGGACAGCGGGATGGCGAAGAAGTACA
>VBGV01000070.1 GCA_005880755.1 Chloroflexota bacterium | reverse complement strand
CGAGCCTGCTCGAATCCCGGGAACGATGACGGGCGAAGAAGCGGCGGCCTTTGCCGCGCTGGAGGCGAAGCTGCACGGCCTTCAGGGTTCGGAGTTCATGGCCGCGTTCGTCCGAGAGCAGGTCAAGCCCGGTGTTCAGGTCCCGCCTCCGCCTGCTTCCGTGTCGCCCGAGATGCAAAAGCGGCCCGCCGGGATCACGGCCTTGATCCGAGCGTTCGAAGACTACGCCTTCGATCGTCGGCTCCTGGCGGAGGCCCAGTTTCCGGCCTTCCTCGCCTATGGCGACCAGACGCACGAGGTCGAGTCGATCAAAGCGGGCATCCTGGCGCGACTGTTCGGAGACCTGCGAGTCCACCGCTATTCCGGGATCCACCACTTTGTGCCGCCGGAGATGATCTATTCGGCCGACTACTCGCAGGCGCTGCTGGACCACTGGCGCCGCGCGGACGTGTTAGCGGCGAAGCTTTCGCTCTAGCAGGGATCGCTCCGCGGGGTTCTGGCATAACTCCAGCGCGCGCTGCCTCGCCTCGCGGGCGAGCGCGGTCTCACCGAGCTCGTCCAGCAGCTCCGCGCGCGTGGCGTGGAACAGGTGGTAGCCACCCAATGAGATGGCCAGATCGTTGACCTCGCCCAACGCGACCCGCGGTCCCGCGACATGGCTGACCGCCACCGCCCGGTTGAGCCTGATCACCGGCGTGTCGGTGATCCGAAGCAGCGTGTCGTAAAGGGCGACGATCTGGGCCCAGTCGGTCTCCTGCCACGTTCGCGCCTCGGAGTGCACCGCCGCGATCGCCGCCTGCTGCTGATACGGACCGGGGGACGCCAACGACGTGGCTCGATCCAGAACCTCGACCGCCTGGGCTATCGCCGCCGAGTCCCAAAGCGTTCGGTCCTGGTCGGGCAGCAAGACGATTTCGCCGTCGGCGTCGAAACGTGCACGCGATCGCGCCAGGTGCAGCCTCATCAACACGATGAGCCCAAGCACCTCCGCCTGGTCGGGCAGCAGCCGTGCGACGAGGCTGGTCAGCCACATCGCGTCCTCCGCCAGGTCGCGCCGAGACGCAACCTGGGGCCCACGGCTCAAGTAACCCTCGTTGAACATCAAATAGAGCACTGCGAGCACGGCGTCGACACGCGGGATCAGGTCCGGACCCTCGGGCACGCGATACGGGATGTTCGCCTCCACGATCTTGCGTTTGGCGCGCACGATGCGCTGGGCCATCGTCGTCTCGGAGACAAGGAACGCGGCCGCGATCTCTTGCGTGGTGAAGCCGGCGACTGCCCGCAGAGTGAGGGCTACCTGCGCCTCTTGCGCGAGGGCTGGGTGGCAGCAGGTGAAGATCAGACGAAGCCGGTCGTCAGCCTCAGCGGGGTCAGACGGCACGATCGACCGCTCGAGAAGCGCCACCTTCTCCGCATAGCGCTGGTCCCGGCGCAGCACATCGATGGCGCGGCGGCGCGCCGCCGTCATCAACCATGCGCCGGGGTTGTCCGGGATGCCGTGGACCGGCCAATTCTCGAGGGCCGCGAGCAGGCTGTCCTGAACCACCTCCTCGGCGATGTCGAAGTTGCCGATAAGCCGCACCATCGCGCCGGTGAGCTTCGCGGCCTCTTCGCGGAACACTGCGGTGAGCGCCGCATCTGTGGCTGTCCTTGTCTCGGTCAGGCCCTCATCGTTCCACAGCCGGCCACACTTCTACCGGACCGGCGGGCCAGGCCTTGGCCATCTCGAGCGCCTCGTCCAGATCTTTGACCTGCACGACGGCGAACCCGCCGATGATCTCCTTGGATTCGATGAACGGGCCGTCCGTGACGATGGCTCTGCCTTCGCTGAATCGGACGGTCGTGGCGGTCTCCGGCCCTTTCAGCTGCTCGCCGCCGACGATCTTGCCGGAGCGGCTGTACTCCTCGAACCACTGTTCAGCCGCTTTCATGCCGGCGGCCAGCTGCTCTGGCGGCAAGTTCTCGAACCGTTTCTGGTCTTCCATGGTCCCGACGAAAAGCAGCACGTACTTCATATCCAATCTCCTCTACAAGCACCGACGAACGGCGAGGCCCGAATTCGACAGGCTACGAGCCGGTGAACTCCGGTTCCTGCTTGCTCAGGAACGACATGATCCCGATCGCCGCGTCGGTGCTCAGGGCGGCCCGCGCGAAGTTCTGCGATTCGATCTCGAGCGCCTCATCCAGCCGCAAATCCCACCCGCGGCGGATGGCGTCCTTGATCATCGCGATGGCCAACGTCGCGGCCTTTGCCAGCCGGCCGGCCAGCTCGTCGACCGCGGCCGCGAACTCTTCTGGCGCCACTGCACGATCGACCCACCCGACTGCCTCCGCCTCCTTGGCCGACAGCCGCGTCGATTCGATGATGTAGCGCTGGGCCCGCGCCCTCCCGATCAGGCGAGGCAGTCGCTGGGTGCCGCCGGCTCCGGGGATGATGCCGAGCGAGGACTCCGTCTGGCCGATGCGAGATCGTCCGTCTTCGACCATGATCCGGAAGTCGCAGCACAGCGTGAGCTCGCTCCCGCCGCCCAGCGCGTGGCCGTTGATGGCTGCGATCACTGGCTTGGGGCAGCGCTCGATGGCGTTGAAGTGATGGTTCATGCGCCGCATGAAGAGGGCGATCTGGTCGACGGCGTCCGGCGCTTCGCGGTCGACGCCGGCGAGTGAGGTCAGGTCGGCGCCGACGCTGAAGTATTTCTCGTATTCCGAAGCCAGGATGACCACGCGGACCGAAGGGTCGTCGCCGACCTCTTTGAACGCGGCGGCGAGCTCCTGCATCAGGTCCTCGGCGATTGCGTTGTTGCCCTTGCGGTGCATGACGACCCGCGCGACGGCGCCCTCGCGTTTGACGTCGACGAGTTCGCCCATGGCTACGCGGTGAAGAGTGGGATGCCGCCGGCGACCTCGATCACGGCGCCGGTGATGTAAGAGGCCTCCTCGGTGCACAGGAAGGCGATCGTGTTCGCGATGTCCTCCGGTTGACCGAATCGCTTGAACACGGTGCGTGACTTGAATCGCTCGTACATCGGATTGTTGGCGGCCGCCGCCTTGCCCGCCTCCGACTCGATGATGCCGGGCGCGATCGCGTTGGAGGTGATGTTGTGACGGCCGCCCTCGAGGGCCGCGGTCTTGGCCAGACCGATGAGCCCCGCCTTCGTCGACGAGTAGCTGGCCTGTCCGAAACCGCCGAGCGTCCCCGCGACCGACGACATGAAGATGAGGCGTCCCCACTTGTTCTCGACCAGGTAGGGCCACACCTCTTTGGTGCAGTTGAACGCACCGGTGAGGTTGACCTTCACGTCTCTGTCCCACAGCTCGTAGGACTGGTTGGGGATCTGCGCCGCGTGGTCCAGCGTGGCGGCGTTGTTGATCAGGATGTCGATCTTGCCGAACTCTTCCCTGACCTTCTTGAAAACGTCACGGACCTGTTCGCGGTTGGTCACGTCCATCTTGATCGCGAGCGACTTGCGGCCCATCTTGCGGATGGCTTCCGCGGTGGCGTTGGAGTGCACCCAACCCTGCGCGACGGCCACCTGCGCGAGCATGCTGCCCTGCGACTCCGCCGTCTGCTGAAGGTTCGGGTCGTCTTCGACCAGGACGTCGGTGATGACCACGTCCGCGCCCATCCCCGCCAGCGTCAGCGCGTCCTGGCGCCCGAGCCCGCGCGATGCACCGGTGACAACCGCAACTCTTCCTGTCAGGTCGAACATCGCTTACCCCCGTAATTTGATGGTGGCGCGCTGGCCCGAGATGGCGCCGAGAACTCGAGCGTCATGGCTCGTAATCGGCGCTTGCTTTCGTCAGCACTGCTTCGCCCTTCTGATTCACAGCGGTCAGCTCGAGCTTGCCCCCGCCTGCGGGCTCGGCTCGAAACGTCACGGTGTCGCCGGGCACGACCATGCCCGCGAAGCGCACCGACATCCGTCGCAGGTGGTCCGAGCCACCGGCGGCCTGGGACGCCACAGTCGCCAGGATTCCCATCTGCAGCATCCCGTGCGCGATCAGACCCGGCAGGCCGACCGAGCGCGCGAAATCGTCGTCGAGGTGGATCGGGTTGCGGTCGCCGGACGCCTCGGCGTACTCCGCAATCTGCTCGCGGGTGAAAGCCACCTTTCGTTCGCTCATGAGGCCGGCGGGCGCGCAGGGCGCACTTCTTCGCGGATCACGAACAACGCGCGAGACCGGCTCAGCGGCGCGCCGCGTTCGTCCGTGGTGTCCGTTTCGAAGCTCACGAAGCGCATGCCGCGCCGGCTCGTATCGGAGGCGACGCGGCCGCGCGAGATCACGGTCTCTCCGGCCTCGGGATGCCGCTGCCACTCGAACTCCTGCTCGGCGTGGAGCAGCTTCGCGAAATTCACCGCCGCCTCGTCGTCGCCGAGCAGCTGCGGCACGGTCACGCCCAGCGAGTAGACCGCGGCAAACGTCGGCGGCACGCCATCAGCCGGGTCGGCCCCGATGGCGGTCGCAAACGCCTCGACCACGTCGGGTTCGATCTCAAATCTCACCGCCGGGTACGTGCGCCCGGCGACCGCTGCCACGCCTAGAAGCCTAGGGCCTCGTTGGACTGAGACGCGCGAGCACCCTGCGCAGCAGGAGCGGCCGCAGCGCGGACCATGCCTCCATCACCGAGGACCGACTGCTCGATGCGATGTCCGGTGGCGCGTAGGCCGCGACCACGAAACCTTTGGCCAGGGCGCCGACCGGTTCGGCCGCCTCGGGGAAGGTCCGCTGCAGGCGCCGGCCGATCTCCAGCGGAGTCTCGCCCGGCCGGCGTTCAGCGCCGGCGAGACTGGCGAGGGCAAGGGCTCGCCTCCACACACCCATCACGGAGCGCGGGCGAAGATACCTCGACACCGCGACCAGGAAAAGCAACAGGGCGGCCAGGACGACCCCGGCGATCTTGCTCAGCGTCGATGCGTCGAGGGAGCCCACTCGAAAACCACCCGCCCCCGCCGCGCTGCCTGTGTCGGTTCTCTCGCCCCGGTCCGCCTTCGGAGTCGCACCCGGGCCCCCGACGCCGACCCCGGCCACCGGGTCGTTGCAACCGTTATCTCGCAGGCACGGATTGACGCCCGTCTGGCCGCGCTGGATCGGCGTGTACAGACCCAGGTCGTCCGGCGTGGGCTCGAAGGGAATCCAGCCGTACGGTTGCTGGTCGGGCGCCGGCGCTGGGAAGTAAACCTCAACCCAGGTGTGGGCGTCCTCGCCTCGCACGACGTAGTTCTGCACGTTCGGGTCGAGCTGGCCGAGGCCGTAGCCGTTGACGAGACGCGTGGGGATGCCGAGCGACCGAAGCATGTCGCCCATCGCGGTGGCGAAGTATTCGCAGTATCCCTTGTGGGAGACGTTGAGGAAGTAGTCCATCGCGTCCATGCCCGGCGGGGTCGCCGGCGGCGACAGCGTGTATGTGAAGTTCTTCGGGTCGCGGAGGTACGTCTCGATCGCGGTCGCCTGGTCGTATGGGTTCTTCGCGCCCGCCGCGTTGACGATCTCCAGGGCGAGCGAGTGAATCTTTGCCCAAACGGCCGGGTTGCGATAGTTGGCCGGTACCGCTATGTATTGCGCCAGCCAGTCGGGATAGGTCGTGCCGGCGCCTTCGAGGTCGGTCGTGGTCGCGGTCGAATAATCGACGGTGACCGCGTAACTGCCTGCTGACGTGGACGGCTGCAGGCTGCCCAGCCGGTCGATCGTGTACAGGTTGTTGCTCTGCGGACCGGCCCGAAGCGGCACCTGGGTCGCCATCGTTGGGCGATCGACCCTGTAAGCCTCGCCGGGGTAGAAGATCACGTCTCGGAAGTCGCTGGGCGGATGGAGCATCCGGACGTCGATCGTCGCGAGCTCCATCTTCTGGTACTGCTCCGCGAAGTCGGGGACCTGGTTCTTGCCGACCACCTCCTGCACGCCGATCGCGCGCGGATAGCGCCACACACCATTGGCCTGCTGCGTGATGTTCAAGCCTCGGAAGTAGCGCGCCTTGCTCGCGTAAGTACCGACGATCGTGTAGGTGAACACCGGGTCCAGCGTCCGCTTGAGCGGACCGCTCAACTTCACTTCATCGGTGAACCCGGTGACGCCGGTGCCGGGACCCTTGCCAAAGAATCCCGGGTGGCTGAGGCGCTCCTGGAGCTGCGCCCAGTTCGAGAAGATGCCGGTCTCCACGTCGAGCGTTCGGTCCACCGTCGAGAGCGGGGGCAGCAGGATGCCGATCACGATCAGGGCCGCCATGGCGACGAGTCCGCTTTCCCAGAAATCCCAGCGCGCATCGCCGGTGAGCTTGACGTTCGCGCGCGCCGCGTTGGCAATCGAGCCCGTGTAGTTGGTCCACAACAAGAGGGCGAGAGTGAGCACGAGCATCGCGAGCGTGTATCCGTTCTGGTCCTGCGGCACGTTGAGGAGGTTGGTCGCGAACGCGGCGGCGCCGGGGATCAAACCCAGCATGGGTTTGCGCCAGCGCAGCACGCACCAGGCAAGCCACGCACCCGTAACCCACATCAAGAGACAGATGAGAAACAGGTAGAACGATGGTTCCTGCGCCGCGGTTCCATCGGTGATGCGGTTCCACCACACAACGACAAGCTGCGGGCCGATGACGTCGCTCGGGTGGCTGTGATGGATCTGAGGCCACGCCCCCCACAGGGCGACCCCGGGAGCGAGGACGAGGCCGATCCCCAGCCCGATCCATTCCCGCACGCGCGAAAGCGCAAGCACCCCCATCACGACGGCCGCGAGAACCGCGATGAGGATGACCACATCGATGCCGTTCACCCACTGCACCGCCGAGGTCGAGCGGGCGACGGTGAGCGTCAACAGCAAGACCAGGACGACAGACCAGAAGCGGCCGCCGCCCAACGAGCTGCGCGCGCTGTCCCAGAGGAGCTCGCGCCGGTTCAGCGTGCTCTCGAATGCAGCCTCCGGGCCGGCCAGCCTGCCTTCAGGCGATACGTATCGCATCCCTGGTCCTCACGAGGCGCGCGAAGTCGTCGCCCTTGCGTACGACATAAAGGTCGACGTCCTGGCCCAGGTCGAAGCTGGGGTTCTGGTCAGGGCCGCCGAAGCTGGCAATGTCGAGGTAGAAGACGATGAGCGTCGAGCGGCGGCCTCGCACCGCCTGCAGCAGGCGAACCCATTCCGGGTCCGCGCTCGGCGTGATGACCGCGATGGCGCGTCGGGGAAGCCTGCGGATGCGGTCCCACGCCAGCGTGTGGGTCAGCGGCGTGCGGCCGTCAGCCTGGCACACCGCGAGGAAGTCGAGGATGAGGCGATCCTGTCGCACCGCGCGGTGCGGCTCGAGCACGGTGCCGCGCGAGTCGTTCGCGATCAACCCGACCTGGCGTCCCCGGCTGTGCACCTGCGCCGCCATCGACGCCGCCAGGCTGACTGCGTATTCGACCGTCGACTCTTCCCCCTCACCGAAATGGACGCCGCGGTCGAGGTCGAGAAGGATCCACAGGTCGGTTGTCAGGGGCTGCTCGAACGTCTTCGACATCAGACGCTGGTGCTTGGCCGAGAGCGGCCAGTGGATTCGCCCGAAGCTGTCGCCCGTCGCGTAGTCGCGCACGCCGCCTGTCTCCGGCGGGTAGTCAGCCCAGGCGCCGAGCGCCTGCGAGCTCCCGACCTGCTGCGAGCTCGGAGTCATCAGGTCGGGCACCGGCCGCACGCGTGGATAGACGAGGATCGATGTGCGCTGCGTCAACTTCAGCTCGCGGTCGAACAGGCCGAACGGTTCCCGTACACGCAGCGATGTCGGACCGAGCGCCATCCAGCCACGCCTGCGATACACGCCCCGCGCCCTCCACCTGACGGCCTCGCCGCCGAGCGAGATCACACGGCCCGGTTGGTAGTCAGCGATCTGGCTGAGGTCGCGGACCTCGACCCAGGGCGCGGGAATCCAGCCCTTGCGCCGAACCTCGAACTGCTCCTCGTAGACCTCGCCGACGGTCGGCGTGCCGGGGTCGACGCTGCGCGCGACCGTGATGCCGCGAATCGCCAGCCGGGGCCATACCCATGCGATCACGAACAGAAGGCACAGGGCGTACCCGAACACGAACGCCGTGCGAATCGCGGTCAGGTACGTGAAGAACATGAGCAGCCCGAGCGCGCCGGCGAGGGCGACCTTGCTCATGGGGAACCCTCTTGTTCGCTACCCGTCGTACGCCATCTGCGGCACGTGCTCGCGCTCGAGGAGGCCCGCCACCAGCTTGCCCGCGCTCTGGCCCTGCATCTCGGCGTTCGGACGCAGGATGATGCGGTGCGCGAGCACCGGCTCGGCGAGCGTCTTGATGTCGTCCGGGGTCACAAAGCTTCGGCCCTGGATCGCTGCCAGCGCCTGGCTCGCGTGGAAGAGATTCAGTGTGCCGCGTGTGCTGGCGCCGAGAGCAACTTCGGGATTTCCACGCGTCCGTCCTACCAGCCTGGCGATGTACTCGCGCAGCTCGGGCTTGACGAACACTTCGCGGACGGCGCTCTGGGCGGCATTCAGCTCGTTGGGCGACACGACCGGCTGCAGCTCTTCCATCGGCGACTCGACTTTGTGCTGGTTGAGCAGGTTCGCCTCTTCCTTTTCCGTGAGGTAACCGAGCTTGACCTTCATCAGGAAGCGGTCGAGCTGCGCCTCCGGCAGCGGGAAGGTGCCGGAGTATTCGACCGGGTTCTGGGTCGCCATGACCATGAACGGCTTCGGCAGCGAGTGCGTCTCACCGTCGATCGTCACCTGGCGCTCTTCCATCGCCTCCAGGAGAGCTGACTGGGTCTTGGGGCTGGCGCGGTTGATCTCGTCGGCGAGGACGATCTGGGCGAACACCGGGCCCGGACGAAACTCGAAATCGCTGATCTTCTGGTTGAAGGCACGGACACCGGTCACGTCCGAAGGCAGCAGGTCGGGAGTGAACTGGATCCGGCGGAAGGTGCAGTCGAGGGAGCGGGCGAGCGACTTGGCGAGCATCGTCTTGCCGACGCCCGGCACGTCCTCGATCAGCAGGTGGCCTTCGCAGAGGAGGGTGACGAGGCAAAGGCGGATCTCGTCTTCTTTGTTGATGATCGCTCGGCTGACGTTGGACAAGAAAGAATCGGCGACTCGAGTGACGACTTCGGCTGACCCCATCCCCGCGATTATAGGTTCGCCGTTCTGGTGCCCCATCTCAGTTGAATACGGCTGAGGGGGGCGTTTGGTTCCGCCATCTGTTACCAAATTCGGCCGCTAACGTCTTCTTAATCAGATGAGGCTCGCACTGGCGGTCCTGGTGGTGGCGACCGTGGCGTGCGGCTCTGCCGCGCCCGCCCCGGCCGTGGGCACTCCGCTCAATACGACCCAGCTGAAGTTCGCGGTCATGGATTCCGTGGGCAAGCCGGTCTACTGCGACCCGGACTTCTACCCGATCGCCCGGACGGGGGGCGAGGAGGCGAACGCGGTTTCGACCTACCCGCAGATCAAGTCCGACGCGGAGACGTACGCCGCGATCGTCGCTCACGAGCGTCTGCCTGCGGGCGACCTTACCGACGCCCAAAAGCTCGTCGTCTACCGAGCCTGGAAGCTCCTCCGGGCCGTGACCCTGACCCAGGCCGGGGCCGGTTACTCGTTCCAGTACAGGGTCCAGTCCAAGGGAGGCAGCGCCGCGTACGAGATGGTCTCCGGGACGGTCCGCGTCGACGGCGTGGTGACGGTGGGCTCGCGGACGCCGTCGGGCCCGCCGAACTGCCCGATCTGCCTCGCTGCGTCGACGATGATCGCGACTCCGAACGGACCGGTCCGCGTCACCGACGTACGGGTCGGAACGATCGTGTGGACCGAAAGCGCTGAAGGTTCGCGCATCGCCGAGCCGGTGGTGGAGGTCGGAAGCATGGTTGCGCCGGCCGGTCATCTCGTCGTGCACCTGGTTCTCGCCGACGGCCGCGAGCTTCTCGTCTCGCCGGGACATATGACGGCTGACGACCGAGCGCTGGGCATGCTGAAGATTGGTGACGCGCTCGATGGCTCGACGATCACGCGATGGGAGCTCGTCCCGTACGCGGGCGAACGGACCTACGACCTCCTGCCTGCCGGCTCGACGGGACGTTACTGGGCGAACGGGATCCTGCTCGCCAGCACCCTCGCCGGTTAATTCGGCGTAAGTCCCGTGCCCACGGCCTGGACGACGAAGACCTCGCTGAACCCTGGGCCGTCGATCTGATAGGCCACGCACCCGGAGGCGCCCCTCTGGAGACCCAGGGTGATCTGCCAAGCCACCAACCTGTCGGAGCCTCCGAAATACACCTCCGGTGGATTTGTGTCTTCGGGTGGATGATTCGTGTCCAAGAGGGCCTCGTGATGCTGCTTGACCGCAAAGCCGTTGCGGTCCGAATCCTTGCCGGTCACCGGTCCTGCAGCGTAGGTGCCCACGAACACGACCGCCTTACCGGTGACAAGATCCTTCGCGCGAACCAGCACTGGCCCAGCCAGGTCGCGTCGAGTGAGCAGCCACTGGTATCCGTAAGTTCCCCACGTGCTCTTGGTGTCGAGTCCGATTGGCATTCCAAAAACCGGACCCTCACCAAAACCTTCGCCGTTTCCAGCGCCCTGGAGGTCAGCTTTCGGACCGATCGGGCAATCCTGGCCCGGAACTAGCACCGGCAGATGCATCGGCCTTGCCTCCAACGCTGCGAGCCCATTGCCCGGTTGGCTGTTGAAGGCACTCCAGTCGCGGTAGAGGCGACCTCCGGCCAGAACGCCCACCGCCACGACCAGGACCAGAATTAGGGCCAACATCGATGTCGCGCCGCGCAGTGGATTGGACCACGCGAACATTGCACGCGAACGAGACCGATTGGCAAGCATTGATCCGACGATTCGCTCGGCCATGCCGTGTGTGGATGGCGTGAGTTCGTCGAAAGCCATTTGGATGTCAGTGCGCAGGCTCACCTGAGTGCCTCCTCAATCGCCACGTCCGGACGCAGCTTCTTGATCGCCCGATACAGGCGCGCGCGCGTCGCGCCCACCGATGTGCCGGCGACCGTGGCCACTTCGTCGACCGGCATGTCGAGGTAGAAATAGAGGACGACCACCAGGCGGTCGTCATGCCCCAGATGAGAAATTGCACGGCGCAGATCCGCACTCCGCAGCGTTCGATCCTCCGACGAGACGGCCGGCAGTTCCTCGGGCACGCCGACACTCACTTCCACGACCCACTTCTTGCGGCGGGCGTTGCGGCACTTGTTGGCGACGACTCCGAGAAACCATGGTCGCAACCGGCCCTGGTCGTGCATCCGGCCCAACTTTCGCCAGGCCGTGAATGACGCCTCCTGCACGGCGTCCTCCGCCGCCTGAGCGTCATGCAGCATCGCCAGGGCGAGGCGGAAGCCCGGCTCGATCAGCGGCTTCAGCAGGTCCGCAAAGGTCGATTCGCTGACCGGTTGCGAGGCGCTGGACGGTTTGACATCGGCCACTCGCTGCATGTCTCACCTATTCCTGTCGCCCGCGGGGCGATTTGTTACACGGAACTAGCTGACTTCTTCCTCTTCCACCAGCCGGAGGTGGCTGCTGACGTCCAGGCCGAGGTGGCGCGCAAAGAAACCGGCCACGCGCTCGACGTACAGCGGCCGGTCGGCGAAATACGCGCCCGTGTGGGGCGCGCCCTGCACGATCCAGATCTCACGCGGGCCGCGGTATGCGTCGTACAGGCGCCGGCTGTGGTTGACGTTGGTGATCGCGTCCGCGCCGCCGTGGATGAAGAACAGCGGCCGCGGCTCGAGAGAGCTCAGCACCTCGATCGGGCTGCATGCGGAAAGCCAGCAGCGCGTGCGAAGCCACAACATCAACCCGGCGAGCCAGACGAACGGGGTTCCCGGCACCTTGCTGGCGCTTCGGACGTTCTCGATCAGCAGCTTGCGCAGGTCGCTGAACGGGCTGTCGAGCACCAGTGCCTGCACTCCGGGCTCGCCGGCGGCGCCGAGGAGGGAAACGACCGCGCCCATCGAGTAGCCCAGCAGCCCGATCCGCGCGTTGGGGATGCGCTTGCGCGCGAATGCGATGGCCGCCTGCAGCTCCAGCACCTCCTTGATGCCGAACGTGATCGGCGCGCGGTCGCTCCCGGGCATGCCCCGGTACGAATAGAGGATGACGTTGAAGCCTTTACGCCACAGCGCGACCGCGATCCCGAGCGCACCCTGCCGCTGGCCTTTGTGGCCGCCCGAGACGATCACCGTCTGCGGCGACCCCGGCTGGCGGAAATGCCACGCGCCGAAGTTGATCCCATCCGCGGTGACCAGCTCGACCTCTTCGTAGTCGGCCTGGAACTCAAACGGGGTGAACGAGAAATCGTCGAGCCACATCGGGCGCGCCGGCACGAAGGCGCGGCGATACACCTGGTAAGAGAGGGCGAGAAAGAGAACGAGAAGAGCGCCGAGGACGATACCGACGGCAGCCAGTGGATCCATCGTGTCCTGAGTCGAAGCTTAACTAGAACGCCCCGGCTCCGACCCCCTGGCTGGTTGGGCGTGCCGGCCCGCCTGGCTTTCCTCATATCGCCCCAGGACGAACAGCACCAGGCTCAGCCGGTTGAGCCAGCGGCGGACGTCGGGATTGGGCAGGCCGCCCGCCCTCTCCAGGGTCACGCATCGACGTTCGGCGCGACGTGTGATCGCCCGCGCCAGGTCGAGCGCCCCCGACGCCGGCGTGGCGCCCGGGAGGATGAAGCCCTGGGGCATCACGGCCTCCGACTCGAGCTCGCTGATCAGCTGCTCGAGGCGCTGGATCTGGGGCGGTCCGGTGACGACGAATGTCTTGTCCGCCTCCGGGTTGGTGCCCAGCTCCGCGCCCACAGCGTACAGGCCGCGCTGCAGCTCCTCACAGATAGAAGTGACGCGCGCGTGAGAGGTGAGCGCGCGGGCGAGGCCGAGCGCGCTCGAAGCCTCGTCCACCGTGCCGAAGGCCTCGATGCGTGGATCGTCTTTGGGCGAGCGGCCACCACCCAGCAGCCCGGTCGTGCCGTCGTCGCCGGTACCCGAAAGCTCGAGCATCCGTTTGCGGCGCGGCTTCTCAGACGAAGACTTGCGTGAGCTCGTACAGCTCCTTCGGCACGCGCCGCTGCTCCTTGATCACCTCGGTGAGTGGAACCACCTCGACGTCGCCGTTGCGCCGGATCGGGATCACGCCGCTTTTGCCCTGGACGATCAGCTCGACCGCGGCGACCCCGAGTCGCGTGGCCCAGATCCGGTCGACCGGCGATGGCGACCCGCCGCGCTGAAGGTGGCCGAGCACGGTGACCCTCGTCTCGAAGCCGGTGTCGCGCTCGACGGCGCTGGCGAGGATGTCGCCGATTCCCCGCTTCGCCAGCCGGACGTGACCGAACGCATCCTTCTCCGCCTCGCCGCCAAGCTCTCGCTCCAGCTCTGCGATGCGCGCCCCCTCGGCGACCACGATGATGCTGAAGAGCTTGCCCTCGCCGCGCCGGCGGTAGAGGTGCGCGACGACCTCGGGGAGGGCGAGCTCGAACTCGGGGATGATGACGAGGTCGGCGCCGCCAGCCACCCCACCCATGAGGGCCACCCAGCCGGTGTCCCGGCCCATGACCTCGACCACCATGACCCGATGGTGCGCGGAAGCCGTCGTGTGCAGACGGTCGAGAGCCTCGGTCACGACACCGACGGCGGTGTCGAAGCCGATGCAGAACTCGGTCACGGACAGGTCGTTGTCGATCGTCTTCGGAACACCGACGGTTGGGAAGCCCGCTTCGTGGAGCTTCGCGGCCACGCTGAGCGTGTCGTCACCGCCGATCGGGACCAGGGCATCGACGCCGTGATGACGCAGGGTCTTCATGACGCGCGCGATGCCGTCTTTTTCCTTCGACGGGTTCGTGCGCGAGGTGCCGAGGATGGTGCCGCCCATGGGCAGGATGCCGCGGACGTCGGCCGGGTTCAGCTCGTCGATCAGGCCCTCTTCGAGGCAGCCCGCCCAGCCGTTCTTGACGCCGCTCACGCGGTGCCCGAGCTGGAACGAGCGCCGGGCGACCGCTCGAATGGCGGCGTTCAGTCCGGGCGCGTCACCACCGCCGGTCAGGATCCCGATCCGCACGGAAATAGGTTAAGTCGTCCCGGCCGGCGAATCGAACCGGTCCAGGAGCTGCTGGAGCGTGACCTCGGACAGGCTCGTGAGGATCAGGTCGGCGTGACTGAGGTCCAGCTGCGCGGTGATGGTGTTGGGGATGGCGACGCAGCGCATGCCGGCCCGCTTGGCGGCCGTGACGCCGTTCGGCGAATCCTCGATCGCGATCGCCTCCGACGGGGCGGCGCCCAGGCACTCGAGGACAGCGATGTACAGATCGGGCTCAGGCTTGACGTGGGTCACGTCGTCGCGGCAGCGCAGGCAGTCGAATCGCTCCAGTATGCCCAGCCGCGCCAGGTGACCCCTCACCCACTCCACGGTCGAGCTCGACGCCACCCCGAGCTTCAGTCCCCGCTCCCGCGCGGCGTCGAGGTGCGGGACCACGCCCGGCAGCAGCTGTTGGGCGAGGATCATCTCGGTGCGCCGCCCGATCCGGCGGTCGAGCACTTCCTTGGGCAGAGGCCGGCCCAGCCGCTCCTCGAGGTGATATTGCGGATGGAAGCCGGTCGTGGTCGAACCGACGATCTGCACCCACCGCTCGAACGGCAGCTCTTCGCCGTGCGCCTCGTAAACCTCTAGCCACGAGCGGTACACCGGCTCTTCGGTGTCCAGGATGAGGCCGTCGAAGTCGAAGACGATGGCTCGAATCAACGTCCCAAAGCTTAGGATCGCCGTGCTGTGACGCAGGACGGAACGCGGCAGCAAGCCGCATCGATCGGTTGGGCAGGGGCCATGCTCTCCGGCCTGGCGCTGGTGACCATCGCGCTGATGCTGGTGGTCCTCTTCGGTGTCGTCGACGCGCTGCACTTCGGGTCGATAGCGGACTTCTTCACCCCCGATCCGGCGGCCGCCGCCGGGACGCTCGGTCTCGTCGGAGGGGCCGAGGGCGTGACTCTGAGCATTGTGTTGCTCGGAGTCATGTTCGGCATCCAGACCTCGTCCTCGCGGTACTCGCCGCGGATCATCGGCATCTTCACACGCAATCCCCTCAACGCCCTCGTCCTGAGCTTCGCGCTCGCGTCGATCCTCTACACCTTCCTCGTCCGCTCCGAGATCAAGCCAACGTTCGTGCCGATGGCCAGCGTCGCGGTGGCCGAGGTGCTGGCGATCGTCAACTTCGCGCTCCTCTTTCCATACGTGCTCTACATATTCGAGGTGATGCGCGCCGAGACGTTGGTCTCGGGCATCATGCGGCGCGCCCGCCGGTCGCTGAAACGCCGAAACGAGCTCATGACCTGCGTCGCGCAGGTTTCCGACATCGCGTTCGGCTCCATCCAGCTCGGCGACATGCCGGTCGCCGTGCTGGGCATCGATGTGCTCGGCCAATTCCTGGCCCGCGACTACATACCGGCCAAGAAGAAGACACTCGACGCTGGGTGGTTCAAGGTCGGCCACGCTGAGCTGCCTGGCGCGTCGGACCAGATCATCAACGAGGTCAACCGCGCCCGGACATGGTTCGAGTACCTGGTGATGTCGAACTTCGTGGACATGGTCGGGCTGACGCCGGTCCACCGCAAGGAAGCGGTCCACGCGATCGCCGTGGCGACGCGCAACATCGGCCTGGCGGCGATCGACGTCGGCGACCCCGAGGTGGCCGAGCTCTGCGTGCGGTTTTTCAACACGTACTTGCGCGCGGCGATCAACCGGTCGGCGCCGACCTTTGCTTCCGGGATCATGAACGAGTACCGCCGCTACGCCATCGGGGCACTCGAGTGGCGCCGCGACCTCGCAGTCGAGGCGGCCGCGCACCTCCTTCGGTACGGACGTCACTTCGACGAAGCCGGAATGCCCGCAATCTTCGGCGCGGCCGCAGAGGATGTCGCCGACCTGGCGATCGAGGCCCATGTCCGAGACCCGCAGGTTTCATTCCGGCTGGCTCAGCTGCTGGTGCGAAACCTCCTCGACCTCATCCCCAACGCGCGTCCGATCGGCTTGAACGGCCTCTTCAAGGCGGTCGCGAAGCTCACCTGCTGGGCCATGGCTGCGGATGAGAAGGACATCACGCACGTGCTCGTCGAAGGCATCGCGGCGGCACCTCCCGATTTTGTCGACGCGGCCCTCGGCCGGATGGAATCGATGCAAACCGGCCTGTTCTGGGAGGTCAACGAACGCGTCATCTCATTCGACTGGGTCGAGCAGCCTCTGCGCGACCAGATTCCGCGGTTACGCCGCGCGCTGCGGCGAGCGAAGTCGGCGGGCAACGGCGCGGTCGTCGACCTGGAGGACCTACCGCAGGCGACGAGAAACCTGGTCCCGCCGCCTATCCAGGCCGGTTGATCATCGCGGTCGAGGCCGTCGCGAAGTAATCCAGGAGCGCCTTGCGCACCGCGGGCGCGAGGTCGAGTGAATCCACCGCGGCGGTCATGTGCCCGAGCCATGCGTCCCTCTCGGCCGGGCCGATGTCGAACTGCTGGTGGCGGAGTCGAAGTCTCGGGTGGCCGCGCTGCTCGCTGTACGTCGGTGGCCCGCCCCAGTACTGGATGAGGAACAGCGTCAGCCGCTCCGTCGCGTCCGAAAGGTCCTCTTCCGGATAGACCGCGCGGAGGATCGGGTCGTCCGCGACGCGCGCGTAGAAGCGACTGACGAGCAGCCTGAAGACCGGCTCGCCGCCGGCAAGCTCGTACACGCTGCGGTTCAGCACGGGCCCGATGCTACGTAGCCGGCTCGGGCTTCGTCGCGTGGCGCTCGATCTCTTTTTCGCCCGGCAGGAACCACGCGATCCCGATCGTCGCGATGACGAGGATGACGTGGGTCATGAGTGACTTCTGCAGACCGATGGCGTCACCGATCGCGCCGTTGATCGGAATGCCGATCGCGCCGGTCACGAAACCGAGACCCATGACGAGACCCGACGCAAGGCCGGCTCGCGTGACCATCAGCTGTTGTGCCATCAGGAGCAGGAGCGGCGCGGTCGAGGCGGCGAGAAATCCGATCAGGATCGCCGACGCGAACGCCCACGGGCCCGGGAACATCGTGAACAGGAGGATCGCCGGCACGGTGAGGACGAGCGTGGCGATGATCACCGATCGCCTGCCGTAGCGATCCGCGAGCGATCCGCAGCCCACGGTGCCCACGGCGCTGGCGAGGACCAGGGTCGTGGCGAGCGGCCCGTAAAACTCGGGTCCGTAGCCCAGCTGCCTGTACCACGTGGGCGTGAAAGCCTGGAAGACGTTGACCGTCCAGCTGCGCGACATCATGACCGCGATCACAATCGCCAGGGCGAAGACCGGGACGGACGGAACTGGGAGCCCTGTCCGTCGCTGGGCGGGCGCCGTCGACGGGAGGCCACGCATCCGCCACAGCAGGTAACCGCCGGTCACGACTCCCGGGATCACCAGCAAGCCCGTCCCGTGGAGGCCGAACGCGCCGAAGACCAGGATTCCGATGAGCGGGCCGGCAGCGACTCCCACCGTGCCGGCGGTCACGTAGACCGACATGCCAAAGCTGCGACGCCAGGCGGGCAGGAGGCCGCGCACGTCGAGCGCTCCCAGAGGATGGAACGCGCCCGAGCCGAGGCCTGACGCCAGGGCCAGGGCGAGCAGCAGCGGAAAGCTGTCGACGAACCCAACCACCGCAAACGTGATCGCGGTCCACGCCAGCGCGAGACCGGTGAGTCGTGTCCCGAAACGGTCGGCGAGCAACCCGAAGATCGGCTGCGAGATGGCTGCCGTGCCACCGTAGGCAAGGCTCACGAGTCCGACGGTCGCCAGGCTGAGGTGGAATCGACCGATGAGGACGGGATAGAGGACGGGGATCACGCCCACGTAGCTGTCGACGGCAAAGTGGCCAAGCATCAGGGTCAGGAGCTTGCCGTTGCGGAGGAACTGCGCCACCAGGTGGATATGATCGCGGCGGTGGGCGAGCTGCTGTACCTCAGCCGCGCGGATGTGGAGCGCCTTCTGGATGTCGACGCGATGCTCGAAGCGCTCGCCAACGCACTCGTCATCTACTCCTCCGGAGCGGCTTCGGTGCCGCCGCGCACAGCCGTGCGGCTGGGCGACCGTGGACTGCTCGGATTGATGCCCGGTCACGTTCCTGGTGTCGCGCTCGAGGCGAAGCTGGTCACGGTGTTTCCGGCCAACGATGAGCATGGCCTGCCGTCGCACCAGGGTTTGATCGCGCTGTTCGACGAGACCACCGGCTCGCCGATTGCGCTGCTGGATGGCACTTACATCACGGCCATCCGCACCGGCGGCACGGCTGCGGTCGCGACTCGCGTCCTCGCTCGCGACGACGCGGCGGTGCTCGCGATCCTTGGCGCCGGGACGCAGGGCCGGTCGCATATCGAGACGTTTCCGCGCGTCCGCGATTTCAAAGAGATCCGTGTCGCCTCGCGGAATGCTGACCGTGCGCGAGACCTGGCCGGACGCAATCCCCGCGCGCATGCCGTCGCATCGTTCGAGGATGCCGTGCGGGGCGCCGACGTAATCGCATGCTGCACGGACGCGCGCCAGCCCATCCTCCGTCGCGAATGGCTGCAACCCGGCGCTCACGTGAGCGCGGTCGGAGGCACATTCGGACCGGAGGTCGACGCCGAGACGGTCAGGGCGAGCCGCGTTTTCGTCGAATGGCGCGGCGCGGTGACGAATCCACCGCCCGCCGGTGCGCATGAGCTACAGGGCATCGACCCGGAACTCGTCACCGAGGTGGGCGAGGTCTTGGCCGGCAAGAAGCCGGGCCGCACGTCACGCGACGAGATCACGCTGTACAAGTCGACCGGCCTCGCGGTCGAGGACGCGGCCACCGCGCGCCTGGTCTACGACCGCGCCCGAGCACAGGGTGGCGGCGTCCGCCTACCGCTCTAGTCCGACTTAGATCTCGATCAGGCGCGACGGCACCACGTTGATGATGCGCGACGACTTCAATTGGCGCTCCGGCAAGACCCGGCCATAGGGATGGATGTGGCCGTGCACGACCAGGACGGGTTGGAAGTTCTGGACCAGGCGAAGGATCGAGACGAAGCCCATGTGGGCCGAATCCTTGGCGTCGGCCAGGCCGTACGGCGGCGCGTGCGTGACGAGCACGTCGAGCTTGCGTCCGGCTCTCACGCGTTTGAGACGGACGCGAAACTCGAGCTTGATGGCGCGCCAGCCCATCTGCGCCTGCGAATACTGGTTGGGCCCTTCCTTGTAGCGAATGCTCCCGCCGAGGCCCGCGATGCGCAGGCCGCGAACCTCGACCAGCCGTCCGTCGATGTTGGTGCATCCCTGCGGGCCCGCCAGGGGCGGCAGCTCGGACCGCAAGGGCATCCATGTCATGTCGGGCGGCGTCAGGCTCGGGTCGTGGTTCCCCAGGACGTACAGGACCGGAACGTCGAGACGGCTGACGAGGTACTCGAGGTAGTCGAACGGCAGGTCGCCGCATGAGAGGACGAGGTCGGGCTTCAGCGCAGGGAGCTTGTCGCCGTAAAGCGACTCATCCACCTCGTCGGCGACCGCAAGGATACGCAGCGGTTCTTGCTGCTACACGCGCTTGAAGCGGAGCGCGGTCCAGGTGCCGTCGATCGCGACGAACGCCACGGGCTTGTAGCCGGTCTCGGAGGTGATCTCGCCGAGGACGTCTCGCTGCATCCACCATGGCGTCGCGGGGAGGTCTGTCACGCCACCGGATTGGCCCCCTTTCGGGTACGTGATCCACAGCAGGCCGTTGGCCTTGGCCGCGCGGATGGCCGCCGGCCCGAGGCGGCGCAGCTCTTCGACGTCCTTCACGAACAGCACGACCGCGTCATAGGCCTGGTTCGGCTGCAGGTCGGTCGTCATGTCGGCCGGGCCGGGTGTGAGCTGCGCGAGGTAACCATCAGGCGCGTTGACGATGGCAGCGCGGTGCTCGGGCGCGAGTCGAAGCTTCTTGGCCAGAGGGCTGAACCCGAGCTTGTCCGGCCTCACCACTGGCAGCGACCGCTGGGAATCGAGATGCCCCATGGCGCACACATTAAAAGGAAGGCGTCGGCAGCGGTCGCATCCAGAGCATATGATCCGCGGCTATGCGGCGGGTCCGACTACTCGCGATGGTCGCGGCGGCGGGATGGCTGGCCGCGGCCTGCTCGTCGAGCCCCGCGACCTTCGCCCTGACCAGCGCATCCGTCGACCCGCAGTACTGGTGCCCGGGTGGAGCCAAGAACGCGCCGTATGACGTCCACGCGACGATCGCCGCCCACAACGGGACATCGAGCGCTGTGAATATCGAGTCTGTCACCGCCGAGATGACGCTGACCGCGGTCAAAGGCAGCTGGCTCGAGAAGGTCGGCGACCGCTACGAGGCCAAAACTGTGAAGTTCGAACCCAGCCGCGTGGCCGCCGGTTCGAGCGCGACCATCAAGGTCACGATCCCCAGCGCATGCACGAGCGGCAGCTACGGCTCGAGCCTGTCCAGCACCGGCGAGTACAGAGTGACCGTGCGCGTCATCACGTCGACCGGCGTGCACGCGATCTCGGCGAGCAACCAGCACCAGATCCTGGCTGCTTAACCCACTTCCACGCCCCTCACCCCACATCCCCCTCCCCTGAGTGGAGAGGGTGCCTGTGGCGCCCCTGACGGGGCGTTGTGCGCTTTCAAGCGTTGCCTCGGGTGGAGGATCAGACGCTCTCGTGACGCGTACGTGGATTGTTGCCCTCGGCTTCTTGCTCGCCGGCCTCGGTGGCCTCGGCGCGTATTTCCTGCCTGTCTTCCAGACCGCCGCGAACTCTACGTCCGCGAGTGACGGCCTCCCGAACCTGAACCCGGTCGGCGCCCCGACGCAGCCATTCACCGTGCTGCTGCTGGGCTCCGACGACGATTCCAAGTTCGTGCCCGACCGGCTCAACACCCAGTCGATGATCCTGGTCCGCGTCGATCCCGCCGCCAAGCAGGCCACGATGCTGTCGATCCCGCGCGACCTGTGGGTCCAGATCCCGAACCAGGGATGGGGCAAGATCAGCTGGGCGTACCAGGAGGCTGGTCCCCAGGGCGCGATCGCCGCCGTCGAGAGCAACTTCAAGGTCCATGTCGACGACTACGTATGGATCGGACTGGACGGGCTCGTCAAGCTGATCGACAAGCTCGGCGGCGTCAACCTTCAGGTGACCAACCCGGTCATGGACGACTATTACCCCGCCGACCTTAACGGCACCACAGATCCGTACGCCTATTACCGCGTCGCGGTCCTTCCCGGCGCGACGCACATGGACGGCGTGCACGCGCTTCAGTACGTCCGCTCTCGACACGGCGATTCGCGTGGTGACTTCGCCAGGTCGGAACGGCAACAGCAGCTCCTGCTGGCCATCAAAGCCGCGGCATCGCACATGAACGTCGCAGACCTGCCTTCGGTGGCCAGCGCATTCAACGGCGAGGTCAAGACGAGCATCGGACTCGACAAGATGCGCGCGCTCATGTCGATCGCCAATGATTTCAGCGGTCCGAACGTCCATCGTGTCGTGCTCGTCCCGCCCTACACCTCCGAGGGTTGGGCCGGTGGCCAGAGCGTCGTGTACCCCGACTGGAGCCAGATCCGGCCGCTCGTGCAGAAGACGTTTGCCTGATGCGCTGGGCGATCGGCGCGGGCCTCGTGCTGGCGATGCTCGCTTTCGGCATCGGCGTGTATCACGTCGCCGGCGCCCTGAAAGAAGGCGCGCCTGTGGTGCACCGCCCCAACGAGATCACGGTCGCACCGCTGCCGGGGACCATGTATGTGGTCCAGGGCGGGGCCATCTTTCGCTTCCAGCACGGATCGTTCACGCAGGTCACGTCTGAAGACGGATGGATGCAGCCCGCGACGATTGCGGGCCGCGACCAGCTGGTCGCGGTGCGAAGGCGAGTCAACTATTCGGACCTTGTCCTGCTGACCACAGGCGGCAAGCAGGTTGCCCAGCTGACACACAACTACACGCCCGGCGCGGCCGAGAGCAATCACTGGTCTTTCTATCCGCGATTGAGCCCGGACGGATCGACAATCTTTTACGACTACGACCCGAAAAGCCGCTACAACAGCTATCAAGTCGACCTGGCCATCTTCGCGAGCCCGTCGAATCCAGGCGCGCGGGGCTCCGTCCAGTGGACGCATCCAAACGACCTCACCGGTGGCGACGTGAATCCCGTTCCCCTGCGTGACGGCGCGCTGCTCTACACCAAGTACTCGATCGACGACTCGTTCCAGGTTCACGCGCAGGTCTGGATCCAGAAGCGTCCCGGGAGTGGAGGCCAGGCGCTGACAGCTCCCGAGCTCGGGTGCGGGCAACCCGCGGTCTCGCCCGACGAAAAGATGCTCGCCATGGTCTGCAGCAAAGGCTCGAATCAATCCGTGGAGCTCGACGTCGCGAGCCTCGACGCGACCTCGCTGACGCTCGGTTCACCCGCGACGCTGGTGAGCGGCCAGCTCCTCGCCTCGCCGGCATTTTCGCCCGACGGCAAGACGATCGCCTATCTCGCACCGTCCAGGCCGGGCGGCAATTTCCAGCTCTGGACGGTCGGTTCGAGTGGTCCGGCTTCGGTCCGCAACATCACGACGGACCTCGGGCTCGACTCCACGTCCGCGCCAGTCTGGATAGGAGGCTAGACCATCCGTGGAATTCCAGAACCGTCCAATAGTGGTAGTCGCCAATTGGCTGCGTGCGCGTTTTGGAAGTAGGAGACAAAAGGTGAGGTTCAGATCAAAGTCCGACGCGCCCGACCTTCACACCCAGCTGGAGGCGTTGCTCGACCAGGTGTGGCGTTCGGAGGCCGATTGGCGCCTGTGGGATCGCCTGGATGCCGCGGACATGCTCGAGACCTTGCGTCAGAAGCGCATGAAAGACCGCGACGTCAAGAAGGCAGCCTGAACCATGGGACTCACCCACCTGACCCGATGAGGCGTGCCCTCGGCGCGAACGGCGCGCGGGGGAACGGCCGCACCGCTTTTGTGCTCTCCGGCGGTGGAAGCCTCGGGGCTGTCCAGGTCGGGATGATCCGGGCGCTCTTCGAGCACGGCGTGCGGCCGGACATGTTGATCGGCACGTCGGTCGGAGCGGTCAACGCCGCGTGGGTGGCCGGGCGGCCCGAGCCCGACGGCATGGCGGAGCTGGAGGACATCTGGCTCGGTCTTCGCCGCCAGGACGTCTTTCCGCTGAGCCCGATGACGGGAGCGCGCGGCCTGCTGGGACGCACCAACCACTTCATCTCGAACTCCAGCCTGCGCAGGATCCTCGAGACGCACATCCCCTACCGGCGGCTCGAGGAAGCAGCCATTCCCGTGCACATCGTGGCGACCGAGCTGAAGAGCGGTCGCGCCACCATCCTCGCCTCCGGCCCGGCGGTGCCTGCGCTGCTCGCAAGCTGCGCCATCCCAGGCGTGTTCCCGCCGGTGGAGATCGGCCGCCGCGACTACGTCGACGGCGGTGTCGCCAACCACACCCCGGTCACCGTCGCGATCGAGCTGGGTGCGGAGAAGATCTACGTCCTTCCGGTCGGCTACCCGTGGCTGAACCGTGAGCCGACCAACGCGCTGGGCATGGCCTTGCACGCGCTGGCGCGCATCGTCGAGCAGAAGCTCGAGGCCGAGGTGACCGCCAATCGAGCCGCCGCCGACATCCACGTCATGCCGGCGCACGACCTCGCCGACGTATCACCGGCTGACTTCAGTCACACCAGGGAGCTGATCGAGTGGGGTTACAGCGCGGCGCGCAGGGACCTGGGCAGCTCGAACGGGCGCGCCCATGTTGCCACGCCCGAAAAGCCCACGAAAGCTCTCAACCTCCAGCCCAACCCCGCGCGCGCGGCCTGACTGAAGCCTGGTTAGAGCGCTCGCCTGACCTGGTCGCGGAGCCCGCCCGGCAGCTCGCGCACGCCTTCGGGCAGCGCATCTTGCAGCCTTTGCACCAGGGTGCGGCGACGGCGACTTCGGTAGACGATCCACCCCACGCCGACGGCGACTGCGGCGACCGCAAGGCCGGCCGCCAGGAATGCGACCGGCGGCAGCTCGCGCACGTCGATCTCCTTGATCTCGCCGATCGACTTTTCGACCGTCTGCCGTCCGGCCTTGACCTGGTTTTGAATCTCGTCGGAAAGCGTGTTCATTCGGACCTCCAGTTTCAACTGACTCCACACTCCCTCCAATTGAGAACGAATTCGGAGCCAGTAACGGCGATGAGGACTGCGTTTTCCAATTGAGGCGCTCGGGCCGCAAGGTTCGGGCGCTTCAGACCTCGTGTGGAGGTGACGGCCGTGAAATGCGAGATCTGCGACCAGGAAGTCGCCAACTCCGAAGAGATGAAGGCTCACATGGAGCGTGAGCACCCTCTGGACGAGCGTGGCGACGAAGAGCTCGAGAAGCCCGACATGCTCGAGGAGCCGGAGATGCCGGCACCTGTCGTTCCGGGCAAGAACTAGAAGCGAGCTCAGATCAAGGGTCTAATGTGGCCGGCGGCGTGAAATGCGCCGTCGGCTCTTCTATTTCAGGTGGACGTTTCCATAAAGCTGAGGTTGCTGCGTGGGCGCCTGTGATCCATCCGGCCCGGCCTCATTGGTCACCGCCATCACGCTGTAGCCGCCCAGCGACTGGTTGACGAGCACCACCTTCGCGCCATTGCTGTCAGGCACGAAGACCGCCGCCTGTACCGGATTGCCTTTCGCCGGGATGAGCCACACCTCATAGACGCGCCCGCTGCCCGGAGGCGGAAGACCTCGAAAGTCGACCAGGACCAGGCCGTCTCTTTGGAGGTCGATCACCGTCGCCTGAGCGCCCGCCATCTCCTGGTGGCCCACGAGCGTGAATCGGGCGACCTGGCTCGCCGGCGACGACTGAGGGGCGTGGAACGCGACGTCCCCGATGACGACGCCCGTCACCAGGGCGATCAGGGCGACCGCCGCCGCCGCGTAAGCGGGCATCCGGCGGCCGACACCCACGAGCAATGTCGGCCGAGGCGCTTTCGGCCTCGGTCTCGCGGCACCCGCGGCCGGCGGGAAGGCCGGCGACTCCCGCGACGCCATTGCCGCGGCAAGCACACGCTCGCGCAGCCGGGCAGGCGGATCGACCTCGTCGACCACGAGCGGCAATGCGCCCACCACGCGGCGCAAGCGAGCCGCGAGCTCGCGACACGTCGGGCACCCCTCGGCATGCGAGCGCACCGTCTCGGCCTCGTCCGCATCGAGCGCGCCGAGCACCCACGCAGCGACCGAGCTCTCCATCTCTTCGTGGTCAGACATCGACCAGGCCTCGTCCGCGCAGGTAGGACCCCATCTTCTCGAGCGCGAGGCGCATCCGGCCTTTCACTGTTCCGAGCGGCACCCTCGCCATGTCCGCGATCTCGGCATGTGTGTAACCGCCGAAGTAGGCCAGCTCGATGACCTGGCGCTGCTCGGCGGGAAGACTGGCCATCGCGTCGCGGACCGCCGTGC
Organism: Chloroflexota bacterium; assembly: GCA_005880755.1. GTDB lineage: Bacteria > Chloroflexota > Dormibacteria > Dormibacterales > Dormibacteraceae > 40CM-4-65-16. The sequence goes on along the minus strand of VBGV01000070.1, from coordinate 2,331 downwards.
GCTCGAGGGAAAGGGCGACCTCGCGCCAGGGATCGGATGGCGAAAGTGCGTAGGCGACTTCAGGGTGCAGCTCGCGCTCGCGCTCGCGGTCGCGGCCGCCGCGGCCGCGCAGATAGTCGATGGATCGATTCCGGACCGAGGTCAGCAGCCATGCGCGCAGTGAGCCGCGCTCGGCATCAAAGCTGGCGGCGTGATTCCAGACGTTCATGAACGCGTCCTGGACGGCGTCCTCCGCCCGTCCTGGGTCGCCAAGCACGCGCATCGCCACGCCGTAAGCGACGGTTGCGTAGCGGTCGTAAAGCTCGGCGAGCGCCTCATGGTTGCCGGCCGCGAGCCCCGCGGCGAGACCCGCCTCGCGGCCCTGGTCGCCGCTCCCCGCTACGACGTTCCCGCCTCCTGTGGCGTGCGCCGCCCCGTGAGCTCGCCGATGGGCGACTTCCTGGGCGGCTTGATCGCCCATTCCTCGTTCTCGATCAGCCGCCAAGCCCACCGCGGGTCGCGGCGCACGCGCTCACGCGCGGCGTAAAGGGCCTTCGACATGAGCTTGATCCCGGACAGGCCCGGCAGCTTGCCGATCTTGGCGTCGAGCTCCAGCAGCTCCTCCTCGCCCTGCTCGTCGTCGAACAGATACAGCGCCAGCGCGTCGACCTCTTCCTGTCTCTTCACGCCCTGCCCGACAGGCACCCACAGGCGGTCCAGCATCCATCGATCGAGCTTTTGGGCACGCTCGTTTCCGCTCAGCCACTCCTTCGCGGAGTTGTAGTAGAAGGCGAAATGGCGCCGCTCGTCCTTGATGATCCGGCTCAGCAGGTCCTTCAAGACAGGGTGGCCCGACTTCCGGATCAATGCCTCATACCCCGTCAGGGTCGACAGCTCGTTGATCGCCCCGATCGACAGGTAGACGGCAGAGAAGTCTTTCAGCAGCCAGGACCCGGCCATCGTCGAGAGGATGCTCACGCTGTTCTGAAAACCGAGATTCGCTCGGACGTTGGCGATGCGCTCCTGGGTGTCGAACTCGATGCCGTAGAGGTTCAGCCAGCGGCCGATGTTCTCGCCGTGCCAGAGCTCTTCGTAGTTCCAGCACGCGAGGAACGCAGTGAGGATCGGGTCCATGCAGGCGCGAGTGACCAGCAGGTGGGAGAGATAGAGGGGGACGTGGTTCTCGATGTCCATCATGTAGTGAAGGCAGAAAAGGTCGCCTTTGGACAGTGGATGCGCGGTGACCTCGTCCCATGCGATGCCAGTCGTGTCGACCTTCTTCGACTCTTCTTTGTAGCGCTCGATGCTGAAGCTCATACCAACCCCTACGAATTTTTCAGTGCGGTGGATCAATTTGCGGCTCGGAGAACTCCCAGCCTCCTCACAAAGAGGGCTCAGCGGGCGCCGTCAGTCTAGGTCGCGACGCTCCTTGAGAGCGATCCCCAGATTGGAGGCAATGCAGTGATCGGAGTTCGCAAGACAGTTGCAGCGGCGGCGATCGCGGGGTCGATGTTGGTGGGAGGTGTGGGCGGAGCCGTGCTTTACTCGGCGACCGTGCTCACCGCGGCGGCGGCCACGCCCTCGCCAAGCCCGTCCTCGACCACGACGCCCGGCAAGTTCGTGCCGAACGAGGACGCGACGCACGAGGCCGGCGAGAGCGCGGCGCGGGAGGCGCAGGAGAACGCGGGACAGGTCCCAACCGTTCCCTAATGTTTCGCGTGCTTTGGCGGCCGGGCTTTGCCCGGCCGCGACACGCGTCGCCTGTAGGTCGCCGCGCGTGGCTACGAGTAGGAATTTCGAAAATCCCTTCCTCTCCGGAGGGAGTTAGGGGCGCGAATCCGGCCGGCACCGGAGCTGGATGCAGCTGATTATGGTGAACGGCCGTTGAGCGCCCCGGAGTAGAGGGAACCCGGCAGGGTTCCCTCTACTTTCTTACGGTAGGAGTTGCCTCGCCACGAACCAAACGTTGGCGGGGCGCTCCGCCAGCCGCCGCAGGTACCACGCGTACCACGCGTCCCCGTACGCGATGAGGTCCCACACGGTGAACCCCTCGCGGGCGAGGCGGACCTGTTCGCCGGCCCGGATGCCGTAGAGCATCGCGACCTCGAGCTGCGAACGATCCATGCCGAGGGCCTGACCGAAGCGCCAGGCCTTGGCGACCAGGTCGACGTCGTGCGTCGCAAGCACGAGTCGCAGCCTGCTCCGCATGACCTCGGGCAGCATGAACACGCACAGAGCGAGATAGTTCGCGTCGACGTCACGCTTGGCTGTGAACGCAATCTCAGGTGGCTCCGCGTACGCCCCTTTGACCAGGCGGATCGCGGGTCTCAACGGCAGCAAGCCCGCGACGTC
>VBGV01000252.1 GCA_005880755.1 Chloroflexota bacterium | reverse complement strand
CGGGCGGCGGTCGGCCTCGACCGGGGCGGTGATCCTGAGCTGGATGAACATGGTGAGCTGGCCGCGGCGGGCCGCTTGATCGCGAGGGAGGCTCGACCGGACCCGCGGGCGCTTGCCGACGAAGCCATCGACCTGGAACATTTGCAAATTCACTAGCGCTAGCGTCGCGACGCTCAGCCGCCGCAGACCGGGCCGTTGGTGAACCACGGAATACAGAGTTGGGGGACGAGCGCCGCCCACAGTGTTAGCAGCCCGATGATTCCGAGTCCGGCCATCCATATGGTGCCTGTGATGACGTTTCGCTTGGGGACGGGCCAGGAGCTCCAGCCCAGCCGGCGCGCCAACCTGGGACCCAACCGCGCGTCGATCAACGGCCAGAAGATCAGCCCGGCCACCACGCCCGCCGGGACCAAGATCGATGTGACGAGGGCAGGCCCTAGCTTCACGAACTGAAACAGAGAAAGGAAGTACCACTCGGGCCTTGGGATGGCGACCACTCGTGGATCGGCGGCCTGTCCAAGCTGAAGCGCCGGCTGCCCGAAAACAGCGAGCAAGCCCAGCGTGATGAGCAGGACCATGGCCAGGATGGGATAAGGCCAGATGTGGTCGGGGAAGTAAGGGTGGGTTTCGCGCTCGGGCATGTCCTCCGTCAAGTGGTGACCGATGGAGCCGAACAGAATGCCCGTCAGTGCGATCGTCGCCAGTATCGGATAGAGAATGTGCCCGGGCCCGATCGGAAGGCCGCTCGGATTTCTTTTCTGATCCCTCATGCCGGCTCCGATGGACCCTGCCAGCGTGCGAGCCGGTAATGGCCGTAGAGAAGCAAAGTCATCACGGCCGGGAGCAGAAAGACGTGCGCGATGAAAAAGCGCAGCAGCGTCGATGGTCCGACGAGCGGCCCACCCTGGAGCACGTATTTGATGAATCCGCTCACTCCGTCGGGCAGTACGGAGGCTCCCGACGCAATCGAAATCTCACGGCTTCGGGCGAGGTAGGAGTTGGCGTCCCAGGGCAATAAAGATCCCGTGAAGCTGAACAGGATGATGACCAGAAAAATGAGCACTCCGACCATCCAGTTGAGCTCGCGGGGTGCCCGATAACCGCCGTTCCAGAAGACGAAGGTCAGATGCAGGAGCGCCACGACGAGCAGCAGGTTGGCGCCCCAGAAATGAACCCCGCGGATGAGCCAGCCCAGGTAGACGCTGTGCTGGATGAAGTTGACGCTCGCGTAGGCGGGCGCCGGGTTGCCTGCTCCATCTGGGTCGTAATAGATGCCAAGGAGGAATCCCGTGACGAACTCGACGGCGATGAGCATCCCGGCCAGCCCGCCGAGGTAGCGGTAGAACACGGTCGCGTAGTTCGGAACGCGGCGGTACAGCTCGGCGTCTACGGACTCGACGAATGGAAAGCGGTCGTCGAGCCAACCGACGACCGCTGTCTGAAGCCCCAACCAAGGCCCTCCCTTAAGCGCTTCGGCTGATATACCTGCTCAGGTAGTCAGAATCCCGCGCAATTCGCGGCCATTCCATCAAATGATTGATTGCGAGGACAGGGAACGGGTACGACAACGACGACGATCTTGCCTGGTAGCGCTGGAGTGCGAGCATCGCCGAGCCCTCTGTAACGTATCGATCGACAGGTAATGAAGCTTTACGACGAATTGGCTGAATGGTGGCCGATCATGGCGGATCCGGCCGAGTTTCGGGAAGAGGCTTTGTTCTTTGACCGCCTATTGAGAGAGTCGTCCGATCCTCCGCCGCGTACCGTGCTCGATCTTGGGTCCGGCAGCGGAAACAACGCCTTCCATCTCAAAGCACACTTCGCGATGACTCTCGTGGACATCTCTCCTCAGATGCTGGCGGTCAATCGAGCGCTGAATCCCGAGTGCGAACACCTTCAAGGGGACATACGAACTCTACGGTTGGGCAGGAACTTTGATGCGGTCTTTGTTCACGATGCGATCTGCCATATGACCAACGAATCGGATTTGCTGGCGGTCATGGAGACGGCATATGTTCACTGTCGGCCTGGAGGCATCGCTCTGTTCGTGCCAGATGAGCTGCGCGAAACCTTTGTCCCAAGTACAGACCATGGCGGCAACGATAGAGAGGACCGCGCCTTACGTTACGTGCAGTGGACCACAGATCCGGACCCCCGCGACACAGCCATTCAGGTTGACTTCGGAATCCTGCTCCGCGACGAACAAGGAGTCGTGCGGGTCGAGCACGAACGCCAAACCCATGGTCTTTTCCCGCGTGCGGTATGGCTGCGTCTGCTGCGGAAGGCAGGATTCACAGCGTCGGTGGTGAGCGACGAGCGCATCAGAGACCTGTTCTTATGCCGGCGCCGAGAGCACGTACGAACCATTCCGCACAAAGGCATAGTCGGATCAAGGGCATGAGTTCATACAGTGTTCGGCGGTCGCCGGTCCATGGCCGAGGACTCTTCGCACAAACGCCATACAGGCGGGGAGATCTGGTCGGTGAATATCGAGGCCGCGTGATCGACGTGACGTTGGAGGGCGAAACGTCAAGCGCCTGGAACTCTGATCCCGCCTACACGCTGCTGTTCGCCCTCGACAAAGACCTCACGATTGATGCTGGGGTCAAAGGCAACAGCATTCGGTTCATGAATCACTCCTGCGACCCTAACTGCGAGACATATGTCGAGGTGGACAGGGTATTCGTGCATGCGCGGCGACCCATTCGGCCGGGTGAAGAACTGACCTATGACTACAACCTGCAGCCGGGCGACCCCTCCGACAGCCCCGACGCGTACGCATGCAAATGTGGATCGAAGACGTGTCGTGGAACAATGATCGACGGTGAGCTGCTCCGGAACACGTGAAGCTTGCGGTTAACAGATCGCTGCAGCCCGTTCAACGGGCGGTCTGAATTCGCTGAGTGCCGCTGAGTACCACTGAATGCCGCGGTTCGCCACCGGCGTTGCTGTACGCCGCAGGTCAACGCCCGGCAGAAGCTTGCCGCCGGGGCCAAATGGCCTATTGCCTGGCAGCACCAATTGGTGTATATCGACATTCATCCAGTCGGGCGTCCATTGTGGGGGTGGAAGTGCTACGGATGGACGATGCCTCGGGTTGGGATTCGAAGATCTCACTTCCCCACTCACGATGGACTTCCCGGGCACGGTCGAACACGGTCAGATCAGTATCAGATCCTGATGGTCAGGACAAAGGAGACGTGATGAAAAGGGTGCGCAGAGTGAGGAGCATGCAAATGGACCGAAGAGATTTCATCAAGACCGCCGGAGCAGGCGCTCTCGGCGCCGCGTCGTTGTCTTGGCTAGCCGCCGAAAATGTGTTCGCCGCCGACGGCAACCAACACGAATATTTCTTCGTCTCGTTCAGCCAAGTGCCGCATGCAATCGACGGCGTGCTTCACAGGATAGGGATGCAGGGTGCAGGGACATTCGATCCTCACGCCGGCTGGGTCAAAGGTGGTGGTAGCTTCGTGCACTTCAACCAGCTCGCTTCGCCTCCGAAACCTCTGATCGCCACAGGTACGTGGGAGCCAACGGCTTTCGTGTCGTATGACACTCATAACCTGGGCCACTACGGCACCATCCAACCTGGAATTCTGACTATGAAAATCGACTTGCAGCCCATGGGAGGCGCCGTCCATCACGACGTCACATTCGAGCTGGTCTGCAACGTGGGCGCCGTCCCCCTCTTGACCGGCGAAGAAGAGGGGTGGAACATGATGGTTCCCGGCTTCGCAGAATTCCATCCGCTCAATCCCGTACTTGGTATCACGCATCTCAGCATCGGCGGTCTCGCGATCGATCGAGGAGCCTGATCGCGTCAGGTTCCGATCAACTCTGCTAGGAAGCAAACCCGTGCCGAGGGCACTGGCACAGGGCACTTCGGCGGCCCAGAGCGTCAACCATCCGCCGCGGACCGAGCGCTAGCGGACTACGTCGATCCAGACCAGGCCCGGCGGCAGCGTGACGGCCTGGCCGTTGTCCAGCTGGAACACCAGCGGGCCGTGGCTGTCGTTCGACGTCCACGTGCCGGCGTACTGCTGTCCTTTGTAGTACACGTCGATCCGCCCGCTGGTGTCCATGTCGTAGTCGTGCAGGTAATGGTTGTCGATCAGGAGCGTCTGCTCGCGCGTGTGCAGGGTGATCACCATCTCCATGCGCAGCGGTTGGCGGAGACTCGCGTCCGAGTATGCGTGCCCCTCTTCCTTCTTCGTGTAGGTGCCGGTATTGGAGTCATACGAATAGGTGGAGTAGTGCTCGTCCACGTTGAACGAGCTCACCGCCGTCCCTCCGCTCAGGTTGGGTCGCGCCTTCGGAATCTTGTAGTCGCCGAGCCCGAAGAGCCCTTCCGCCGCGCGCACCCTGTCGCCGTTGATCATCAGGTTGTCCGGCGCGTAGCGAGCAGAGGTCCGGTACTGGTAGCCGATCGTGTCGAAGAACTGCGGCGTGGGGTCCTGGGCGGCGCGCGACCGAGTCGCCTGCGATTCGCCGGACTGGAAGAGGAGACCTTTGTAGTGGCGTCCAAGCTTCAGCGAGATGAAGCGGGCGGAGCGCATGGGGCCGATCAGGTCCGGCGCGTTCTGAAACATCGCGGTGAGGCGCGTGATCCCGCCCTCGGCCACGTACTCGTAGACGATGTCCGCGGCCTGAAGGCCGTTCTGGTCGACCGCCTCCTGGTCGTTCGGAACCTGGATCAGCGCCGGGTAGGGCAGCGGGACCGTGTGCTCGCGGTCGTGCCAGTAGATGCCGGACTTCAGGGTGAAGGCCGCCGGCACCAGGTGACCGGTCTGGTCACGGCCGCCGGGCGCGATCTGCACGGTCAGCGGTCCCGAGGCCATGCCCGCCAGCGAGAAGGTGGCGCTCTTGTTGTCCGTGGCCCACTTCAGGGCCGCGACCTGGGTCCCGACGCTGACCTTGATCGTGACCGGTTCCATCGCGTCGTTGAACGAGAGCTTCATGGTCGCGCCGGGGTCGACTTCGTTCCCGTCTTTCAACGGGCTGCCGTCGGCGGCGGTGATCGCGATGACGCGCGGAATGATGATCGTGGTGAAGCTCCAGGTGCCGCTGCCCACGCGGTGATGCCCGACGTCATAGATGGGCTTCATGTTCACCGTGTAGGTAGTGAGCTCAGCGAGTGGTTTGCTCGGCGTCCACGAGTACTGCGTCTGGCCTGACACGGACGTGACCGCGCCGTCAGTCGTGGGCGTGATCGAGAAAGCAGCCTTGACTGCGTCGATGCTCACGGATCTCGAGAAGCTGAGGAGGAAGCTCCCGTCCGTCGGCACGTCTTTCTGACCGTTCTTGACGTTGGCCGCAACAGTCGTCGGCAGCGTGTTCTCGTACGCGAGGAACGCGCCGACGCCGACGAGGACGACCAGCAAAACCATGCCAAGGGAGATCCAGCCGCGGCGGCCGAAACGGCGGCGGCGGCGTGGCCTTCTCAAGGAAGGGGCAGCGGGTGGCGCTGGCTCGAGCTCGGGGAGCGACGTGGATATGGACAACGGGCCGCGGGAATTATGCCACTAAGTGCCGCAGCAGCGAGAAGGTGTAGATCCCGGTCGCGTGACCGCTCTCGAACGCGATCTGGAGTGCGTACTGGCCCACGAGGGTCACGTCGCGGATGCGCAGCTCCGCGTCACTGAGCGTCTTCACGCGCGAGAGGCGCCCCGACATGCCCGCCTCACCGCGGCACTCAGCGCACGGGCACGCCCATCGCAGCTGCTCGCCCGAGAGTGTGCTGCGGCTCCCGTCTTCCCAGGTGATCTCCATCACCTGGCGCTCGCGGTCGACGTCGACGTTGGTGGGAAACGGATCGGGGTCTTGCAGGACGTTGGCCTAATGCACGTTGATGACGGGCAGCTGGCGGAACGACTGAATGGATGTACGCGCGGCGACCTGCGAAGCGATCTCGACGAAGGCTTTCGCGCCGGCCGACTCGGGTCGTGAGATGACGACGGGAGTGCCCGAGTCCGCGTCTTCGCGGATCCCCTCCTCGAGAGGGATCGCGCCGAGGAACGGAACCCCGAGCCGCTTGGCCGCGGACTCGGCGCCGCCGTGGCTGAAGATCTCGTGCCGGTGACCGCAGCTCGGGCACACGTACCAGCTCATGTTCTCGATGAGGCCGAGGGGCGTCACGTTCAACTTGCGAAACATCTGCAGCGCCTTGACCGCGATGTCGGTCGCCACGTCCTGCGGTGTGCACACGATTGCGACACCGGTCAGCGGGACCGCCTGCGCCAGCGTGAGCGATGCGTCGCCGGTGCCAGGCGGAAGGTCGATGACGAGGTAGTCGAGCTGGCCCCAATCGACCTGGATCATCATCGCCTCGATCGCCTTGCCGACCATCGGGCCGCGGTAGATGGTGGGCTCGCTGCCCGGGTTGATGTGGCCGAACGACATCACCTTCATGCCGTGCGCATCGATGGGGAGGAGGCGGCCGTTCGACTGCTGCGGCACCACCTTGGACCCCGTCATGACCGGGACGGATGGCCCGTAGATGTCGGCGTCCAGCAGCCCGACCGAAGCCCCGCTCTTGCGCAGCGCGGCCGCCAGGTTGACCGCGACGGTCGACTTGCCGACGCCGCCCTTGCCCGAGGCGACGGCGATCGTCTGCTT